>JAZRCU010000212.1:0-8861 GCA_045659965.1 Faecousia sp. | reverse complement strand
TCTTGATGCCGGATTCCTGTACCATCTTATGGATGTCGATGGTGATGTCGTGGAAGGTGGGGACCCAACCGCGGGACTGCAGCTGGATTTCCTTCTGAATCATAGTAAATTCCATTGTAAATTCCTCCAGTTATGTAAAATAAATTTGGATGACTTAGTTATGACGCTCGTCCCAGGCCTTGCGGACTGCGGCGATCATCTCGTCCACCATAGCGGCACGGTCAGCAGCCTTGGCAACGCCGGAAGAAGAACCGGTGGCGTCAGCGCCGGCAATGATGGTGTTGTAGACGTCGGTACCGTTGGAGATGCCGGCGGCGGTGAGAACCAGAACGTCGGGGTCAACGCTCTTGACGCACTGGAAAGCGGCTGCCACATACTCGGGACCCACGGAAACGCCGGTGCCGATCAGCTCGGAGGGCTCTGCAACAACGATGGTGGGCTTCAGGGCGGTGATCTTGGAAGCCTCAGCCATGGAGTCGGCGCAGACCATGGTCATCAGGCCAACTTCCTTGGTGCGGGCGATGGTTGCGGCCAGTGTGTCAAAATCCAGAGGCTTTTCCACATGGTTCAGCTGGGTGCCTGCTGCACCGGCTGCTACCAGAGCTTCTGCCAGAGTGTCGGCGGTGCCTCTACCCACGGGGATGGGATCCATATGGGGAGCGAAAACATAGATATTCTTGGTGGCTTCCACAACTCTGCGGATGTCAACAACGGGGCAGGTGAAGATGATGTCCACACCGTACTTTTCGCTTGCCTTATCGGCAGCCAGAGCCAGCGCCAGGACATCGTCGCCGTACAGGTAGGACTTGGGACCAATCTCAAAGAAAGGTGCTTTGATCTTGCAGTTGCGCATGGAGAATTACCTCTTTCCCATAATTTTGATAGTCCCATTATACCAAAGGCCGCAGAATTCGTCAACGGCATTTTTCCCGTTTTTTCCATTTCATGAAAGAAACCCTGGTTTTCCATAATGGCCTTTTTACATGGAGAAAGAATGACTTAGATCCAGGCTCCGTCTTTCATTTGCAGCACGGTATCTGCCTGTTCCGCCACAGCGGGATCGTGGGTGACAATGATGACGGTGCAGCCATCGTCATGGGCAAGGCTGCGGAGGATTTCCACGATGTTCCGGGTATTGGTGGAATCCAAGTTGCCCGTGGGCTCGTCAGCAAGAATGATCTTGCAGCCCTGAGCCAGTGTCCGGGCGATTGCCACACGCTGCTGCTCACCGCCGGAGAGGTGGCTGGGCAGGCGCTTGTCGTAGGCTGCGGGCAGTCCTATCCGCTCACGGACCTCCCGGGCAAGAAGCATTGACTCTTTCTTGGGCATTTTCTTCAAGTCCAGCGGGTACTGGATGTTCTCCTGTACCGTCAGCAGCGGGAACAGGTTGTAGTTCTGATAGATCACGCTGACCGCATCCCGGCGCATTTGGTTCCTGTCCCACTCTTTTGTGGACTTGCCGTCCACGATGATCTCGCCCTCGGTAGGCAGATCAAGGCCAGCCATCAAGGAGAGCAGCGTGGTCTTGCCGGAGCCGGACTTGCCGATGATGGCGTAGCACTTGCCCGGTTCAAATTCATAGGAAACCCCATCCACCGCCTTGACAGTCTGGAATTTACCTTTGTAGCTGTATGAAACATTGTTCAGAGAGATACCCATATCATTCATCCTCCTTTATGGTGGTGAGTAGGTTTTTACGGAGCATGACGAGCAATGCCACGCTCAAGCCGACAAAATAAACGCATACAAACAGAACCAGCCACGATACCGGGTTCCATATAAATTTCGATCCACCAACTATTGCGCCGAGAACTACGAAAATTATCTGTTCAATCACAATGCTCACATAAATCCTGCTGTTGGGTGTTCCCATGGTACGCATGAGCGCAATCTCTTTCTTTCGATTGCGGATCATCAGGAATCCGATAAACGCTCCGGCCACGGCTGAAAGCGCAAGCACCAATATGGCGGCGATCCGATTCACATTCATGCTGTTCTCAAGGTTTTTTCTTGCCTGTGAAAGCTGCAAATCGTTAATATCCAATGCATGATAGTAGTCACCAGCCACCTCAAATCCAGCATAATTGGGGTTGGGCTCTGCAAAATAATGGGAAGCAACTTCACGGAGTAAGCTCAGATTGTTGTTATTGCGGAGAGTTCCATATATGGAATCAGCCGTTTCATAACGTCCCATGCTTCTCAAAATACTCACATAAGTATCCCAAGGACAATAGATGATACTGCCATTCGATCCTGTATAGTTGCCCAGTATTGTTAGTTCGCCGTCATAGTTTGTTTCATACGGTAGTGTAGCGTTTATGTGAAACGGGAATAAATCTGTGGATAATTCTGCATCCAGCATTTTCTTTTGCAGCTCCCGTGGAATGATACATTCCATTTTGTTGTTAGCGAAGAAATTTGTATCAGCATTTTCATTCCAGAAAATTGTACATCCATTTTCGGGCCACAGCCTCGACTCTATCCCCGTAGAGGTAATGCCGACTAATGTGTAAGCTTCATTGTTCCACAGAATCTCTACTGAGCCTTTAATCTGAATATCCTCCAACAGATCAGACAAACCACTCTGCTCTGTAAATAGTGCTATCGTACCAGGCTGAATATCAAGCCGATCCGACTGATCACCCGCCAAGTTAGTGACAGTGCAACGCACATCGATTTTATAGTAAATATCGTTATACCATGCCAATGCCGCATCATTTCCGCTGTGCAGACCGCAAAGCGCCAAAGCAATAATTGCAGTGAACAGCAGAATTGCAACAAAAATCAGCGGCTTTTGTTTTATGCGTATCCAAATGTGGCCTATCATTTTCCGGCTCCTTACTTTCTTCTCATAAGTCCCTTGTTACCACTTACCATAACAGCAACCAGCAAAACGATTACTGCCATCATGGTGAGCACTCCCAATGTCAAGTTCGGAGCCAGTGCGGTCATGTCTGCTTCCAACGGAATTTGAACATTGATAGATTCCATCAGTGTTGCAGCCACTCGCTCCCAAAGCAGCATTCCGGCAAACCCGCCGATTGCGGCACCCGGAATCAACAGACAGAACGAGGAGACAACAATGTGCAATATGCGCTTCCCTCTGGATGCTCCAAGCGTACTCATTGTTGCAAGGGTTTTGCCCTGTTGGCACGGGAACAGGATCAAAAACAAAATCATAATTATACAGCAACCTACGATGCCGATTTTGAGAGCGTTGGAGGAAATTTCCCCGTATGCATCCAACCCTTCGACAATCTCACTATAGCCTTGATCCATGCAGACATACAACTCCGGGTATCCGGCATCCTCTTGCAGTTTTTCAAATTCAGCCTTCTTGCCGTTTTGGATAATCAAGGCGCAATAGCCACCGTTAGAGTACGGAAGCACCCTATCGCTGACAGCGGTTTTGGGAACAAAAATGGTATTGGGCGTAAAGCCGTACGGATCATCTTGATTCTGCCAAGCATTTTCCTGTCGATACAAGCCAACGATGGTGTAGGTTTCCGTTTCAGAGGTGAAGCCCATCGCTTCGGAATAAATTGCAGCACTTGGGAAAGCGGTGCTTTTCATAAGTTCACTTCGCTGGGCTTCAATATTGGGATCATATCCATAGGTTCTCAGTTCAATCGTGTCTCCAACCTGCAAGCTGTTAGCCGTGGCAAGCGTTTGGGAAATAACACAAACACGTTCACCATTCAGCAGTTCATTTTCAAAAAAATCCCTGCCTTCCATAATTCGAGCAAGATCTCTGGAAAAAGCAGCCTGATAGCCCAATTTCTCGACCGCAAGAATGGGGAACCCATGGTTGCTGATGTTGATGGAATCCATCATCCTTTGCCACAAAGCACCGTCAGAGGAGGAAATAAACTCCTCTGCAGCCCCCTCCAGTGCGACGATCGTCGGAACACGATAATTTTTGATGTAATCTTCTGCCGGGACGGAGATTAGGTGGTAACCACCTTCGTCGTAGTAATAGAAACGCCTTTCCTCAGTATATGAGACAAATCCTGTAAATTGGTTGTTATTATCGAAGGTAGCTGTGTTCCAAGGCAAGGAACTGTAATCGCAGACAGTCAATGTGCAGTCAATCTGTTCTTTGATGGGGGTATAGTCAATTCCAATCTCTGTTCTGAGTGCCGGTCCTAACAGTTCTTCATAAGCGGGCAGATTATTCAAAATAGAATTATGCAGTTCCATCCCTCTTGTATCGCCATAGTTCATGCCGTATACGAGGTATTTTTCTCCAACCTGTAGATTCATCGCTTCTACATCTTCTTCGCTGTATGCCATGATTGTGATTAGTATTGTTTTTCCTACTGGCTTTTTGAATCCTTTTTCCAGTCCTATGACACGTTCGACTGTGCCGGTACATAGAACAGATACCTTATTCAGCATTTTCTGTTCAGCCCCGTCCACAACAAAGTTCGATTCATCCCTCTTAATCTCGCTTCCGACAGCAGTCAAAGTCACCTCAAGCACAGCGCAGCGGTAGGGATTTCCAATATTATAATCGCCCATTTGATAGCCATTTTCATATTGGGAGAAATTGATAACATTCAGTTCGGGAATGTACGCAGAAACCAATCCCGTATCGGAACGAGACTCTACTAAATCTGTTTGATTGATAAGTGTATCATCGATCCATTCTTGAATTTCATCCGGCAACTTGAACCGGCGTATATTAACCCCTTCGGGTGTCTTTTGCCAGAAATACTTATCTGAGAGAAGTGCAATCGTACTGTAATTGTCACCCAAATTTGCGCGTGTCAGCATTGTGGCTGCGTATTGTCCAACACAGGTAACAAGAATCGCTACAGACAAAGCAACCATGATAATTCCAGTTAACGATTTTAATGGCTGACGAATTACTTGCTTTATGGTTTTCATACAGAATCCCTCCTTGCGGTTTTGTTTTGCCATTATAGCAAGCCCCAAAAGCAATTTCTACTGTGCCTACGCTACTCGGGTGTTTCCTTCGTGAACAGGGCAAAACGGGCAGCTTGACGCTGCCCGTTCCATCATGTCTGTTCAATTTCTGCTGCAAAGTGGAACCAGCCTTCTTCATAGCCAAAGGTGTATTCCGCATCCAGCTTGTCCAGAACATAGGCCACACTCAGCAGCCCAAAGCCGTGGCTGAGGGAATCTTGCTTGGAGGTGGGGATCTTACCGTCCCGGATCTGCACCTGTCGGGAGGTGTTGCGGATGGATATGTACAGCCCATCGTCATAGAGGACGCTGCAAAAGATCTCCCGGTAGCCATCTAAACGGCGGCAAGCTTCAATGGCATTATCCAGCAGATTAGTTAGCACCACCACAAGGGAGTCCGTGGGGATCGTCAGCTGGGACAGGTCATTGACTTGTATCTGCATCTTGATCTCATTCTCCCGGGCAGTCTGGTATTTCTGATTTAGAATGACATCAATGAACGGATGGTTGGAGCTGACGCTCATAACATGAATAGAGCGGTTTTTCTTCAAGCGATCAAGGTAGTCTCGGGCAGCACTCACCTCGCCTTGATCCAGCAAGTCCCGCAGGACTTGAATGTGGTGTTCAAATTCATGGGCACTCTTGCGCTGTATCCGGTAGTTCTGTTCCAGCGCCGCCATGCTTTCCTGCTGCATTTCCATGTGCTGCCGCAGGAGCAGCATATCGCCGTCCTGCCGGGTCTGCTTTCCCATAGAGAGCAGCTTAAACCGCCGAAGCACAAGCACCAGCACCGCAGGCAGTACCTTACCGCCGGTTACAGCCAGGTAAAAGGTTAACCCACTGAGCTTTGCTGCCAGATACAGAACAGCCATATCCATCACCAGCGGGATCAGAAAGACCAGTGCCAGCAAGCACAGCCCCTTGGGGCCGTATTCACCATGTACCAACAAAAGGATCAGTACCGCAGCAAGTAAATACATGAGGTAGCCGTGGATGCCTTGCACTTCAAACAGCCCGTACATCGCAGTGGCAAGCCATGATGCAACTGCAATCCAGACCATTTCATCTTTCCGGCGCTTGACCTCCAAAAAAGACGATAGGAACAGTATCGCAAAGCTTATCTGCAAGGCCGCCCATAAAGGTGTAAATACATATCCCATTATTTTAGTCCCTTCCACAGTAGATATTTTTGCTTCTGCTGGGAATAGTTCTTTTCACTGACCGCAAGCAAAGTGCCGTCAAGCAGCAGACACTCCCGACTGCGGAATTTGCGGATATGGGCCATGTTTACGAGATAGCTTTTGTGAATACGCAGAAACCCGTGTTCTTCCAGCCCGCTTTCCATGGCAGACAGGGTGGCGTTTAGGGTATAGTTTTCGGAACCTGTGTGGATGCTGACATAGTGATCCAGCACCTCGAGATAGGTAATCTGCTCCAAGGGCAGATCAACGGTCTGCTCCTTATCCCGGAGCCGCAAAAACTCTTGGCCCTCGGCCAGGTTTTCCATGGCTTGCAAAATATAGCGCTCCAGCACTTGGCCCATGTCCCGCTTCAGAATATAGCGGAATGCCTGGACTTCGTAACCTGCTGGTGCATAGTCAATGTAGTTGGTTACAAAGAAGATCAGCGCATGGCTGTTCACTTGCCGAAGTGTCCGGGCAATGTCAATGCCGTTTTTATCTTCGTTTTCAAAGTCGATATCCAAAAAAGCGATATCACAGGTCGAAAGCTGTTCCACAGTAAGGCCTCCGGGAGCGAGGACCGCGGTGGTTACGGCCTTTACCTTCAGCTTTAGGAAAATGTGTTCCAATGCGGTGCGTAAGGTATCCAGGAATATGGGATCGTCATCGCAAAGAAGAAGCTGTATGTTGGCTTGCCCAACTGCGGTTCTGCGGATTTCCCATTGGGTGATGGACATGTTTTCACCTCCTTAAAACAACAATATAGCATATTTCGTCTGCTGTGACAATGACTCCGTCGTAACTGGGGCATTTTTTGCGTGAATCCGGGTTTCGGGAAAAATAACGATTTGCCCCTTGCAAAATCTGCCGGAAAAGGGTATTCTTATACTAGACAAATTATGGGAAGTATGCCCAAATTGATTTTTGGAGGTTTTTACCATGGCAAAAAAAGAAGCTCTGCAGGCTGCCCGCGCGGCATATGACATTGAAGCTGCCTGCATCAATGAAATGAAGGAATTTATCGACGACGAACAGTACGCCAAGGCCATCGAGCTGCTGAGCAAGGCACCCCGGATCGGTGCAGCCGGCTGCGGCCATTCCGGCATTATCTGCCAGCACTTTGCCCACCTGATGTGCTGCATCGAGCGTCCTGCCCGTTTCATCAGCCCCGCTGAGGCTGTCCACGGCGCTACCGGCTTCCTGCAGGAAGGTGACGTAATGGTGTTCGCTTCCCGCGGCGGCAAGACTAAGGAACTGCTGCCCATCGTGGATATCTGCAAGGCCAAGGGCGTTAAGATCATCTCCGTTACCGAGAATCTGGAGTCCCCTCTGGCGCTTGCCGCTGACGTGGTGCTGAAGCAGCACGTCAACCGGGAAACCGATAAGTGGAACGCCCAGGGCACCACTTCCACCACCGCCCTGTGCATGATCTTCCATGCTCTCCAGGCAGGTGTCATTGAAGAGACCGGCTACCGGGCAGAGCAGTTCGCCCTGATCCATCCCGGCGGAGCTGTGGGTGAACGCCTGAACAACAAGGCGCTGTACTAAGCGTCCGCGTACCCAAAACTGAAACGAAAGAGGGATAGTTATGAAAAATGCGGTTGCATTTGTATGTTTCGGCGAAGTGAATACCCCTATTGAGCGTTTGCAGATGAAGCATGACGAAGCCCTTGCGGCCCTGCGGGCCAAGGTGGAAAATGTGGTGGACGGCGGTCTGGTCATTGACGATCCCGCCTACGAAACTGCCGATGCTGCTTACGCCAAGCTGGAAGGTCTGGATCCCGACTGCCTGGTGGTCTGCGTTGCCGGTTGGGTTCCCACCCATGCCGTTATTCGGGTCACCGACCATTTCCGCCATGTGCCCATGATCCTTTGGGGTCTGTGCGGCTGGAAGGAAAACGGCCGGATCATCACCACCGCCGAGCAGGCAGGCACCACTGCCATCCGCCCCGCCTTTGAGGCTCTGGGCTATACCTTCAAGTACATTTATAATATCATCGGCAAAGAATGGCCCATGGGCAAGATCACTTCCTACATCGCCGCCTGCCGTGCCCGGAAGAACCTGCGTTCCGCCCGCGTCGGCACCATGGGCTACCGGGATATGCTGCTCTACGGCACCCAGTACGAAGGCAACTCCATGCGGGGTCAGCTGGGCGTGGAAGTGGAGCCCTATGAGATGCTGGAGATGGTCCGTGCCATCGATACCCTGGACGCCGCTGCCGTTGAAGAAGGCGTTGCCTTCGTTAAGAAAAACTGGGTGTTCAAGAAGCCCTGCGACGACAGCGTGATCCGTCAGGGTGTTCAGTATGCCCTGGCCATCCTGAAGAAGATCCGGGAGCGCGGCTGGGAGGCCATCACCCTCATCGACGTGGACGGCATGAAGAAGCTGGAGGGTTTCCCCCCGGCAATGGTCTTCATGCTCCTGGAGCACTACTGCGATATCCTCACGGTTCCTGAGAATGACGTCATGGGCGCTGTGACCCAGCTGATCATGAAGTACATCTCCGGCCAGACCGTTCCCTACATGGAGTACTACGAGTTCTTTGAGAATTCTATGCTCATCGGCGTGCCGGACTTTGTGCCCAAGAGTGTCACCGACGGGGATGTGACCGTTCTGCCCGCTGCCTTCGGCCTGCTGAACGCCAGCCTGCTGAATGTGTCCAAGGTCAAGACCGGCTATGTTACCTGCGCCCGTCTGGCATACCTCAACGGCTGGTACAAGATGCATGTCTACACCGCCGAAGCCAAGAC
>JAZRCU010000211.1:0-2334 GCA_045659965.1 Faecousia sp. | reverse complement strand
AATTCTGTTATGGAGAATTTCTTTGGCCATCTCAAAAGTGAGTTGCTCTACTTACAGGAATTTGATTCTGTGGGGCACTTCAAAGCAGAGCTTATTGACTATATCGATTACTACAATAACCGTCGAATCAAGGCAAGGCTTAAGGGCTTGCCACCTGCATTACACAGACAGCAAGCCCTTTCGGCAGGTTAAACAATTTGAGTTAGAAATATTTGTCTAACTTTTTGGGGTCACTTCACTCCATGACCAGGTGCTTTTTATTTTCTTACAGGTTCCACAGATAAACTCTCACTTCGTAGGGCTTCAGCTTCTCCCCGGGATGGGGATAATTCCGCAGGATCAGCTGAGCAGAACCCAGGTCAAATCCCTTGGGGGCATGGAAGGCCACTTCCTTTTCCGTGTAAGAGCAGACCACAAGGATCTTCTGCTTTTCGTTCTGTCTTGCGTAGATGTACAGGGAAGAAGAACACTTATCATACTCGGTGTAGCTGCCATCTTTGACGCAAGACAGTTCCTTGCGCAAGGCGATGGCTTTGCGGTAGAAATTCAGAACGGAGTCCGGATCCTCTTCCTGGGCGGCCACATTCACATCCTTGTAGTTCTCGTTCACATAGAACCAGGGTTTTCCGGTGGTGAAACCGGCGTTTTCTTCTCCGCTCCACTGCACGGGCGTTCTGGCGGAATCCCGGGAGCCGTGCCACAACCGCTGCAGCCGTTTTTCCGGGGAACGCTTGGCGCCCACATGGAAATACTGCCAACGGGTCTGCACATCTTCATACATCTCCGGGTCTTCCGGATACCAGTTGCTCATACCGATCTCCTGGCCCTGATAGATGAAGGGGGTTCCCTTTAAGAACAGATACGACACGGCCAGCATCTTGGCGCTCTCGTGGCGATATTTTTCGCTGCCATACCGAGAGACCATTCTGGGGTGGTCGTGGTTTTCAATGTAGAGCATATTCCAGCCCCGGCCATCCAGACCGTTTTGCCACTTGCGGTAGGCCCGCTTCAGCTTTCGCAGGTTGAAGGGCATGTGGTTAAAATCGGTGAAGAGGCAATCCGCCTCCTGTGTGGCAAACTGGATCATCAGATCCAGCACCGGCGCGTTGGTCTCATCGATGTAGGCAAGGGCCTTTTTCGGCGTGACCATAGGCGCTTCCGCCAGGGTCATGCAATCGTAATGGCGGAATACATCCCGGTTGAATTCTTCCAGATATTCGTGGAGGTGAGGGCCGTGATTAAAATACAGGAAGCCTTTGGAAGCGGGCATGATGCGATCATCCGGCAGGCCTTCCTTCTTGGAGATAAAGGTGATCACATCTTCCCGGAAACCATCCACGCCCATATCCAGCCAAAAACGCAGGATCTTTTTCACCTCTTCCCGCACAAGGGGATTGTCCATGTTCAGGTCTGCCTGCTCAATGGCAAACAGATGCATGTAGTATTCCTGGCGGACTTCGTCCCAAGCCCAGGCCTTGCCCTCAAAGAGGGAATCCCAGTTGTTGGGGAGCTTGCCGTTGGGTTTTGCCGGTCTCCAAATATAGTAATCGGTGTAGGGCTCGATTCGCTGGCGGCTCTTTTGGAACCAGTCATGCTCGGTGCTGGTGTGGTTCACCACCAAGTCCATAATGACCTTCATGCCCCGCTGATGGGCGCCGTCCAGTACCCTTTTGAAAGCGTCCATACCGCCGAATTCTTCCGCAATGTCCGTATAGTCGGAGATATCATAACCACAGTCCACACCGGGAGAAGGATACAGCGGAGAAAACCAAATGCCGTCGCAACCCAGGGACTTGATATAGTCCAGCTTTTCATAGACGCCCAGCAGGTCGCCCATACCGTCACCGTTGCCGTCCTTAAAAGAACGGGGCCAGATCTGATAGAATACTTTGTCTTTATACCATTGATTCTGTTTCATAAGGTTCTCCTCCACAGGGCATATTTCTTGCGGTCGATGGGGTAAACTATTTTGATTATATCACCGGTATTGGCCAAATGCAAGGTCACCGGCGCTTTTACAGATCTTCTCCCTATGCCCGACCATCCACTCCGAATGTTTCGCGTGTAAGTTGTGGAGAGAAGAATGGCTTCCTGGCATTGACATACCCAACCTTTTGCGATATAATTTTATTATCAGTTGAATAACATTCGACCTGCTTTTTCTAAGGAGCGATCTATGAAATGCCAGGCGTTAGGGTTAAGCCGGAAACAGCTTAGCCTCCCAGTGCGGTAAGAATGTGATGGATACACGATAGGGACGGTTTGCCTTTGTGACCGTCCCCGGTACGGCTGCACACTTTTGCAGTCGTTTTTTTGTTTTTAAGGGGGATAAAA
>JAZRCU010000210.1:0-2756 GCA_045659965.1 Faecousia sp. | reverse complement strand
CAAATATTTGGAATTAGCCGATATTTCCTAAGAGAGGTTCCGAAATGGCAAGAAAAAAGAAAGATTTGGAACAGAATAAAAAGAAGATCAATACCGATGGCATTGTGGGCTTGGTAGGCTCTACCACAGAGCAGGCTATTTCCGAGACATTGGAAATCAATTACATGCCTTATGCCATGTCTGTGATTGTGTCCCGTGCGATTCCCGAAATTGACGGCTTCAAGCCCAGCCACCGGAAGCTGCTGTACACCATGTATAAGATGGGCCTTTTAAACGGTAGCCGCACCAAGTCTGCTAACATTGTGGGTCAGACTATGCGGTTAAATCCCCACGGTGATGCGGCCATCTATGAAACCATGGTGCGTTTGGCAAGAGGCAATGAGACCTTGCTGCATCCTTTTGTAGATTCTAAGGGTAACTTCGGTAAGGTCTACTCCCGGGATATGGCCTATGCAGCTGCTCGTTATACGGAAGCAAAGCTGGACGGCTTCTGCCAGGAACTTTTCCGGGATATTGATCTGGATACTGTAGACATGGTGGATAACTATGACGCCACCACAAAAGAGCCTACGCTGCTGCCCACTACTTTCCCTAATGTGCTGGTTTCTGCAAACCAAGGCATTGCGGTGGGTATGGCAAGTAACATCTGCTCTTTCAATTTGGCAGAGGTTTGTAACACCACCATTGCCCTGATGAACAATCCTGAGCATGATATTTTGGAAACCCTGCCTGGTCCGGATTTTTCCACTGGTGCGGAGCTCTTGTTTGATGAAGCTACCACCCGGGAGATCTACAACACAGGACGCGGCAGCTTTAAGCTTCGTGCAAAGTGGAATTACGTTAAAGAGGGCAATCTGATCGAGATTACCCAAATTCCGTACTCTACCACCAGCGAAGTGATCATGGATAAGGTAGCGGAACTGATCAAATCCGGCAAGATCCGTGAGATCAACGATATGCGTGATGAGACCGATCTGGGCGGTTTGAAGCTGACCATTGACTTAAAGCGCGGCGTTGAGCCGGAGAAGCTGATGCAAAAGTTGTTCCGCTTAACACCCTTGCAGGATAGCTTCGCCTGTAACTTTAACATCTTGATTGCGGGTATGCCTCGCGTTATGGGCATCCGGGAGATTTTAGAGGAGTGGACATATTGGCGCATGGAGTGCGTCAGACGTCGTCTCTTCTTCCAGATCCAGAAAAAGTCTGACAGACTGCATCTGTTAAAGGGCTTGGAACGGATTTTGCTTGATATTGATAAGGCGGTTAAGATCATTCGGGAAACTGACTTGGATAGCGAAGTTGTACCGAACTTGATGATCGGCTTCGGCATTGACGAAGTACAGGCTAATTTCGTAGCTGAGATCAAACTGCGCAATATCAATAAAGAGTATATTCTGAAGCAGACCAAGGCAGTGGACGATCTGGAGAAAGAAATTGCGGATTTGCAGGGTATTTTGGATAGCAAGCTGCGGCTTAAGAAGCTGATTATCAGCGAGCTGAAGCAGGTGGCGGAGAAGTACGCGCAGCCCAGAAAGACAGAGATCGTATATGAAACTGCTGTGGTGGATCAGGAGGAAGAAGAGGATGATATTCCTGACTATCCTGTGACCATGTTTGTTTCCAAAGAAGGTTATTTGAAGAAGATCACTCAGGCCAGCCTGCGTATGTCCGGTGAGCAGAAATTCAAAGAAGGGGACAGCCTGTCTTTCTCCACAGAAACAACAAATAAGGCTGAACTGTTGGTCTTTACAGATAAGTGTCAATGCTACAAGAGCAGACTATCTGACTTTGAAGATGGCAAGGCTTCCTTGCTTGGTGATTATCTGCCCCAGAAGCTTGGTATGGAGCCGGGTGAAACCGTGAGTCATGTTGTGCTGCCCGGAGATTACAAGGGCTTTGTGCTGTTCGTGTTTGAAAACGGCAAGGTTGCCAAAGTTCCGCTGAACGCCTATGAAACCAAAACAAATCGTCGTCGCCTGACTGCGGCATATTCTGATAAGAGTCCTTTGAAGGGCGTCTTTGCGCTCACACAGGACGAACAGATTGCGCTGTATGCAACAGACGGTCGTGCGTTGGTGTTCTCTACGGCGCAGCTGATGCCTAAGACAACGCGAAATACCATTGGCGTGTCTGTGATGTCTTTAAAGAAAAAGTCGCTGCTAAGCCACGCTATGCGCCTTGAAGATAGCGGCATTACCAATCCTGGACGCTATCGCACACGGACCATTCCTGCCGCCGGCGCGTTGATTAAGGAAGAGGATTCGTTAGAGAAGCAGATCCGTTTGGATATTTGATATTTTGGATTTACAACGGAAGATCTATATGAGATCTTCCGTTGTTTATCTATTGAAGATATAGTCAGAAAATAATACAAAAATTTTGGAATAAGGTATTGACATATCATAAATTTCTGTTATAATACCTCTTGTTCCGCGGGTGTAGCTCATCCGGTAGAGCGCCACCTTGCCAAGGTGGAGGTAGCGAGTTCGAGCCTCGTCACCCGCTCCATAAAAGGACCGCAATTTGCGGTCCTTTCTTTTTATATACATAAGAAATCTCCCCATACCTTTGTATGGGGAGATTTTGTTGTTATAGTACCTTGGACAGGAAGTCCTGCAGTCTGGGGTTTTGCGGATGGTTAAAGATCTGATCGGGAGTACCTTGTTCAACGATCTTTCCTTCGTCCATAAACAGAACGCGGCTGCCAACTTCCTTGGCAAAGCCCATTTCGTGGGTGACTACCACCATGGTCATGC
>JAZRCU010000209.1:0-5346 GCA_045659965.1 Faecousia sp. | reverse complement strand
CCATTTTCAGCTTCCTGGCTGCCCCGGTGTTGTATCCCATTATCAAGGCCATTGGCGGAGGTGACGCATGGAAAGAATAACCCGAGGCCGCGCCAGAATTGTTTTGGCAATTTTCCTTGTGATCGTTCTGATCTTTGGCTTCAAGCTATACGATCTGCAGATTATTCAGACCGGAGGCAGCACCGACAATACCACCACCTTTACCACCTTGACCCGTGTGAAGGCTGCCCGCGGAGATATTCTGGATACCAACGGTAATATGCTGGTGTCTAACCGCGCCTCCTACGATCTGGTCATTAACCACTACGTGCTTTTGACAGCTGACGGCACCAACGAGTATCTGTATCAACTGGTCAACCGCTGCGTAGAGTCTAAGATTTCCTATACAGAACATTTCCCCATCTCTCAGGAGCGCCCCTTTGTCTACACTTTGGATGATTTTAACGCCTCCTGGCGCAGCTATTTTCAGGATTATCTGGCGCTGCTGGTGGAAATGGACTCCGATATCTCCGCCCCCTTGCTGATCCAACGGCTACGGGAATATTATAAGATCCCTGCCACCTGGACAGAAGAACAGGCACGCCGGGTCATTGGCTTAAGATATGAAATGGATCTTCGCAGCTGCATTCCCAGCTTATCTAACTATCTGTTCTTATCTGACGTCAGCGATCAGGACCTGTCCGCCATCATGGAACTAAACATCCCGGGTCTGAACGTGGAAGCCTCCACAGTCCGGGAATACAACACCGCTTACGCTTCCCACATTTTGGGTTTTGTTGGCCCCATGAATGCCGAACAGTGGGAAACCTACAAAGAAAATCCCGACTACTCCATGGACTCCGAGATCGGTCAGGACGGCTTTGAAAAAGCTTTTGAAGAATATCTCCACGGCGTTGACGGCTGGCGCGAGGACACGGTTACCACCTCCGGTGAGCTGGTATCTTCCAGATATCTGGTAGAGCCTAAGGCCGGCTCTAACGTGGAAGTGTCTATTGATATCAATGTCCAGAGAGCTGCGGAAGATACCATGTCTGAGGTTTATGCCACCTTGAAAAGCGACCCGAAAAACGATGGCTATGATGCCGCCGGCGGTGCTGTTGTGGCAATGGACGTAAAAACCGGACAGGTGCTGACCTGCGCCAGCTTCCCCACCTATGACCTTTCCACATTCTTCGATAATTACGAAGAAATTTTGGCAGCAGATTACGATCCTTTATACAATCGGGCGCTGCTTGCCACCTATCCTCCCGGCTCTACCTACAAGATGTCCATGGTGGTGGCCGGTATTAACTCCGGTGTAATCACCTCTGCCACAGAGTATTACGACCACGGTGTCTACCAAAAGTACGGCCCGGATTTCACCCCCAGCTGCCTGTACTATACCAACTACGGCATGCTCCACCAGAACGTGAACGCAGCCACCGCGCTGCAGGTTTCCTGTAACTATTTCTTCTATGAACTAGGTGACCGGATCGCCCTGAGCGCCATGGACACCACCGCAAAGGGTCTGGGTCTGGGCGAGATCACCGGTGTGGAACTGCCGGAAAACGAAGGCCATCGGGCCAACAAGGAAACCAAAAAGCTTCTGTATGCAGGCGATCGCTCAGGCTGGTACAAGGCTGACCAGATCACTGCAGCCATCGGCCAGTCCGATAACCGCTTTACGCCCATTCAGCTTTGCTCCTACGCGGCCACCTTGGCCAACCGGGGCACCCGCTATGCCGCCACCTTCTTAAATCGGGTGGTTTCGGCAGACTACCGGGAGCTTCTGTATCAGAACGAAGTGGCGATCTTAAGCACCATGGATATTTCCGACGATGCCTATCAGGCTTATACCGCCGGCATGAAGCTGGTTACCAAGCGTACTGACGAGTGGAGCGGTACTGCTTACACCACCTTTAAGGATTATCCCATTGATGTGGCCGCCAAGACAGGTACTGCAGAAAACGGTATTCCCACCGCATCTGCCAACGGCGCATTTATCTGCTATGCCCCGGCAGACGATCCCCAGATCGCCATTGCCGTTTACGGTGAGCGGGTAGGCCACGGCTCTACCTTGGCCCAAGTGGCCCGGGCGATGCTGGATGCTTACTTTGAAGTAGGAGAGATCGGTGACGTAGTTACCAACGAAAATCAGTTAAGCTGATTTACTCCATTGGAGGGTATCAATGAATCGACTTGTTAAGATCCTTTTAAAAAACCTTGGAAAATTTCCCTCTGCTTACTATAAGCTTTGTAAATATGCCAAGCATCCGGAAACGTACACCCGGCAGCAGATGTGGGAGCATATCCAGTATATTATGGGCCTTGCCGTAGCCTCTTCCGGTGTGGAACTGCAGGTCACAGGCCTGGAAAACATCCCCAAAGAGGGCAGCTTTATGCTCTACGGCAACCACCAAGGTCTTTTTGATGTGGTGGCCATTGCCGCCAGCTGCCCCAGAGCCTTATCGGTGGTCTACAAAAAGGAACTGTCCAATGTGCCGCTGCTAAAGCAGATCTATGCCTGCACCAATTCCTTCGCTATGGATAGAGAAGATGTGCGGCAAAGCCTTACTGTGATCCAGAATGTCACCGAGGAAGTAAAAAAAGGATATCCGTATCTGATCTTCCCGGAGGGCACCCGGAGCAAGCTGGGCAATAAAATGCTGCCCTTTCATGCAGGCAGCTTCCGTTGCGCCATCAAGGCAAAATGTCCGGTTGTGCCTATGGCATTGGTCGATAGCTTCCGGGTACTGGACGAAAAGGGGAGTGGCCCTATAAAAGTGCAGCTGCACTATTTGCCGCCAATCCCTTACGAAGCGTTCCAAGATAAAAAAGCCGCCGAACTTGCCACCATGGTACAAGATGTGATTCAAAAAGCCATGGAAGAATAAAAAATGAATTGTTGTCAAATGGAAACACGGGTTCTTGTTTTATTGTTGTCCTAAAAGGATCTGTGCGAGGGCAGAGTCTTTATCTAGGATAATGGTCTTTTCCTCGCCGGTCAGGCTCTGCTTCAGGGCATCCAGAGCTAAGGTAAATTCATAGAAATCCTTTTTCTCTGCGGTATCATAAGCCGCAGCCAGCAGACGCATATACTCTGCTTCGCCTTCTGCTTCCAGCTTGGCAGCTTCGGCTTCTGCATTGGAAACCAGAATATTTACCTGCTTATCCACATCGTTTCGAATAATGGAAGCATCGTAATTGCCGTCGGCGGTATACTTTTCCGCCATCTGGTTACGCTCAGAGATCATACGGGAATACACCGCATTCAGGTTAGACTCCGGCAGGTCAAACTGCTTGATCTTCACATCCTGCACCCGAATGCCGTAGGTGGCCGCCTGGTTATCTACCACGGTGGCAATGCCTTCGTAGATCTCGTTACGCTCAGCGCCGTCATTCATATTGATAATGTCCGCCTGCGCCAGTGTACCCATGGCAGTTTTCAGGGCATTGTAGGTGATGGCGTTCAAACGCTCCTCTGCCTTGGCGGTAGTGCCCAAAGCCCGGTAAAACTGCTGCGGATCGGAGATCTCCCAAAGAATATAACAGTCTACCGTCATATTCTGCTTATCAGAGGTCAAAACCTCAGAAGGGGGGATGTCATAAAGCTGGGTGGCCTTGGGGAAATATTCTACTGTATCAATAAAGGGGATCATAAAGTGCAGACCTGCGGTATCCTGGGTATCCACGATCTCAGAGAAGCGGAACACACAGGCATACTGATCTTCCTCTAGGGTATACCAAGCGCTGCCAGCTACGATCAGCAGGGCAATCACAATGATACCGATCACAATTCCTTTTTTCATCCTTGGCTACCTCCTGTCATCAAACTTTCCAAGGGTAACAGCATATCTACAGAAGAGCCGCTTCCTGTGTTAATATAAAGCTTCACACCGGGAAGGATCTGGCTGATGGCCTCATAATACATACGGCTCTTGGTGATCTGGGGATTTTGGGCATATTCTGCATACATGGCTTCAAACATCGCCACCTGCTGCACCGCCTCGTTAATACGCTTCTGCCGCAGATACTCTGCGTTTTGCAGCAGCTTATCCGCCTTGGCCTGGGCATCGGGCAGCTGGGCATTTTGATAAGCTTTTGCGTCGTTTACCACAGTTTCTGCCTGCTGCTTGGCAGTTTCCACCGCCTTGAAGGCCTCAATGACCTCCTTGGTAGGGGGCTCAGAGTCCTGAATACGCACATCGATCAAAGTAAGACCAATGTCATACTCCTCTAAGATCTGGGCAACCAGATCTTTTACCTGCATCTGGATGTTTTCCTTGCCGTCGGTGAGCACGGCATCTACAGAAGTAGAGCCAACCACATTTCTCACCTGACTTTGAATCAAGTTCCGCAAGATCAGCTCCGGATCATTGGACGAGTACAAAAACTGCACAGGATTTGTGATCTTATACTCCACGAAGAAATCCACGTTGACGATGTTGTAATCGCCGGTGATCATGGTGCTTTCATTGGTCTTGACGGTATAGGCGTTGTTCTTTTCTGTGGTGTAACCCAATTCGATCTTCTGGTAGACATTCACATCCACCGTCTGTACCTGCTGGATGCCAAAGGGCAGCTTAAAATGCAGGCCTGCATCGGTGATATCTGTAACCTTACCAAAGGTGGTGACCACCGCTTGCTGCTTATCGTCTACAGTATAAAAGCTGGTGAACACCAAAATAATCGCAAGCAAAGCAATCACGCCCACCAGCAGAGCCCGCTTTGCTTTTTTCGGATCCCATTTCCCGCCCTTAGGCTGATCGCCGCCGGGAGTAAAGTGGTACGTTCCATTCTGTTCCATTTGTTTCCTCCTTTAATATTGTATCAATTCATGGTTTTTAGCATCTTTCCAGCGGCATCCACCATCCGGGATGCCAAAAACGCGGTTAACATAACTCTTAGTGCTTTCTTGACCCGCTCTTTCGCGCCAGGAACAGGCTCTGCATAGTCACAAAGCACCGACTCCAGCACAGCTTCCTGCCGCTGCTGATCGTACAGCTCCTGAATTCGGTCCGCCAGCTTGACAAAGAGAAAATACAGATGACTGTCGTCAATAATGTCATCTTCTGCGCTGTCCAGCCGCCCATTGACATAGCCGATCAAGCTGCAGATCTGCTCCAAAGACAGGACACTTTTCAGACTTTGGATGGTCAAGATCCGGCAAAGCTGATTTTGCGAGTACCGCTTTTTCTCCGGTGGGGCTAAAAACCCCCGCTTTACCCAGTTTTGCACCGTATGGGCCTCGATCCCGGTGATACCGGTGATCTGTCCCAAGGTCATGCCTCCGGGCAAAAACATGGTTGCGAAGATCTGCTCCACCCCTTGCGCCTCCTGCCGGGGGATGGTCAGCAAGGTTCCGGG
>JAZRCU010000208.1:0-1611 GCA_045659965.1 Faecousia sp. | reverse complement strand
ACTGATGCAGGGCTGCAACCACAACATCGGCAAGGGCAAAGGCAACCCCCAGATTTACTACGCCGGCAACACCCTGTCCACCCGGGCATGGAATGAGCTGACCCGTCTGCTGGAAGGCAAGGATTTCTCCATTGCCATCATCAGTAAATCCGGCACAACCACTGAGCCTGCCATTGCTACCCGTGCTCTGCGCTGGATGTTAGAGCGCAAGTACGGCACAGAGGGCGCAAAGGAGCGCACCTACGCCATCACCGATCCTGCCAAGGGTGCGCTGCGCCAGATGGCTACCGAGGAAGGCTGGGAGACCTTTGTGATCCCTCCCAATGTAGGCGGCCGCTATAGTGTACTTACCGCCGTTGGCCTTCTGCCCATGGCAGTTGCCGGCATTGACCCCATGGAAGTCATGGAAGGTGCAATGCAGGCAAAGCAAGCCTATGATATCCGCTCCTTTGAAAACCCTGTGTGGCTGTATGCGGCCGTGAGAAATCTTCTGTATCGCAACGGCAGATATATTGAGATTTTGGAGTCCTTTGAGCCCGGCTTTAGAATGATGGGCGGCTGGTGGCAGCAGCTCTATGGCGAGTCTGGGGGCAAGGACGGCAAGGGTATTTTCCCTGTTACCGCAGAGTTTACCCCGGATCTGCACTCTCTGGGCCAGATGATCCAGCAGGGCGAGCGGAACATTTTTGAGACCATGGTCCGCTTCGATGCTCCGGAGCAGAAGCTGGTGATCGGCAAGGACTACAAGGATTTGGACGGCCTGAATTACTTAGAGGGCAAGACGCTGGACTTTGTGGACGAGAAGGCATACCTTGGCACGCTGGCCGCCCACGTGGATGGCGATGTGCCGGTGATCACCATGGATATGGGTGAGCTTACCAACCAGAAGCTGGGCGAGATGTTCTATTTCTTCGAGCTGGCTTGCGGTGTTTCTGCCTATATGCTGGGTGTAAACCCCTTCAATCAGCCCGGTGTGGAGTTCTATAAGCGCAATATGTTCCAGCTTTTGGGCAAGCCCGGCTACGAACTGTAAAAAAATTGCAACATTTGTAAAATTGTTGTTGAAAAACATTTCATTAACTGATAAAATAATTACACAGCAATCATGCTGGAAGCAAAGGAGGAATTTCCTATGATTAACATTATTATGGGCCTGAAGGGCTCCGGTAAGACCAAGAAACTGATCGATTCCATCAACCAGGCAGTGGCCGATGCCCAGGGCGATGTAGTTTGCATCGAGTACGGCAAGAAGCTGACTTATGACCTGAACTACCGCGTGCGTTTGGTTGATTCTGAAGAGTATGGCATTTGCAGCCTGGATATGCTTAAGGGCTTCCTCAGCGGCCTGCATGCCGGTAACTTTGATATTACCAACGTGTACATCGACAATCTGTATAAGACCATCGGCGCTGACCGTGCACAGGGCGAAGCATTCATCCTGTGGTGCGACAAGTTCGCTGCAGACAACAAGATGAACATCACCATCACTGTGTCTGACGATCCCGCTGGCGCTTCCGAAGAGATCAAGAAGTACCTGTAATTTCATAAAAAAGAAACCTGTGTAGGAACTCCTACACAGGTTTTTTGTTTTAATAAGCAATGTTTACTACG
>JAZRCU010000207.1:0-3555 GCA_045659965.1 Faecousia sp. | reverse complement strand
ATCACGCCAATTACAACAGGTAAGCCGCATAGGATCACAGCGCTGGTGTCCGTGCCAAGTAGACAAATGAGCCAACGATAGGCACCAAATACCACAAGGCCCATGACCACTGCCGGGATCACGGCCCGGGTCAGGTTGGACAGCAGTTTGGGCTTTTCCGGTACAAGGCGGCTGATGGCCAGCAGATTTAAAATGCCAATGGCGATATAGCACAGCAGTGCGCCTAAAGGCGCGCCCAGAATACCGATGTTGGGGTTGCCTACCAGCAAGTACACCACCAGCAATTTTACCACACCGCAGGAAAGCATGTGAATGACAGGCACTTTTGCATAGCCGTGGGCTTGCAGCAGAGAGTTGGTGTACTGGATCACACCGTAGAAGAAAATGCACAGACCCAGCACAGCCATGAGGGAAGCGGCTAAGTCCAGCTTTTCTCCTTCGTAGCCGCCCAGCAAGGCCATGACAGGCCGGGCCAGCACAAACAGACCTACGCTGCAGGGCAGGCAGATAAGACCAGCCACCCGGGCAGCGGACTCTTCTGTTTCCTTGACAATGTGGCCTTCCTTTCGGGTCAGGGCCGCGGTAATGGCCGGGATCACGCTGATGGTAATGGGAACAATGAAGGCACAGGGCATGTTGAAGATGGTCATGGTCATGCTATAGATGCCTTTCATGGTATCGGCCACATCTTGGCTATGTCCGCCGGCAGTCAGCAGCTGTCCCATATACAGGTTCTGCTCCACAAGGGTAAGCATCTGCAGACCGGCAGAGCCGATGGTGATGGGAACGGCAATGGCCAAAAGACCCTTAGCGGTTGTTTTCCAGCTTAAGGGCAGCTGGTCACAGGCGGGCAGACTCCGGTAAGCCGGGGCAAATTTTTTATACAGATAACCCACAGACACCACGCAGCTGACAGTCACACCAATGATGGCGCCGGCTGCGGCATAGGACACATCGCCCCAAAGCTTCATCAGCACAAAGGCCAGCGCAAGGCCTACCACCAGCTTGAAGAAAGCTTCCAGCACCTGACTGACAGAGGTGGGGCGCATATCTTCCTGTCCTTGGAAAAAGCCACGGAAAGCAGAAATGATACCCATCAGCAAGGCGCAGGGGCCCAGCCAGAAAATGGCGGCGGCTGCGTCCGGCTGCTTCTGGAATTGCGCCAGCGCTCCGGACAGGCCCATCATCAGGAGTGTACCTACGCTGCCAAGAGCCAGGAAAATTCCCAAAGCGGTTTTGTATACCTGACGGACCTGATTGTGGTTATTTAAGGCGTTCGCCTGAGAGATCATCCGGGACATCGCCACCGGCAGACCGGCAGTAGACACCAACAAAAGCATGGCGTAGATGTCATAGGCGGTGATGAAATAGCCGTAGCCCTTGTCACCGATGATCATTTTTAGAGGAATCTTATAAAATGCGCCAATGAGCTTTACCACAGCTGTGGCGATGGCCAGCACCGCAGCGCCTTCTAAGAAATTTTGCTTTTTTACTTGACCTGCCATGGTTTACTCCTTTTTGTCCATCATCCGGGGGATGGTGTATTCCATGAGAGAGGACACCACCTGATTTAAGTCCATGGTGGTAAACACACCGCTGCGGTACAGGATCTTGCCGCCTACCATGGTCATGGCAACATCGCTGCCCTTAGCAGAAAATACTAACGTGGATAAAATGTCGTGGCTGGGGATCAGGTGGGGTGCGGTAAAGTCCACCAGCACGATATCGGCATCCATGCCAACTTTCAGCATGCCGCAGGTTTCCTGACGGCCTTGGGCGGTTGCGCCGCAGAAGGTGGCCATCATCAGCACCGCTTGGGCAGGCATACCCTCGGGCTTGCCGGCAGCTTGCCGGGATTGCAGCGCCGTGTAGCGCAGCACCTCAAACATGTCTAAATTGCCGCATTGGCTGGCGCCGCCTGTACCCAAGGCCACATTCATGCCGGCTTTCACCATGGAAAGCACATCGGCTTGGGCAAGACCTTGCTTGGCATTGGCCATGGGTGTGATGACGCCGGTGGCTTTTTTCTTGCCCAGAAGCTGCATTTCCTCTGCAGATAAGCCGGCAACACCGGCCGCGCAGGTGGGCACGCAGAATAGATTATGGGCATTTAACACCTCAGTGGGAGTCAGACCTGTGCGGTCCTCACATTCTTCCCGTTCGGCGGCCGTTTCAGACAGGTGCAGCTGTAAGCCCAGCTTTTCCTGACTTGCCCAGCCGGCAAGACTTTCCCACAGGGGATGGTTGCTGATATACTCCGCTTCCAGACCGGCATCCACCCGGATGCGGCCATTGTCCTTGCCGTGATATTCCTTGGCAAGGCGCTGGGCCAGCTGACCCATGGGGTCTTTGTCAAAATCATAGTCCTCGCTGGTGTCGGTGAAGCGATAGGTGCCTAAGGCAACGTTTGCCTTAATGCCGATCTCGTCGGCAGCCTCCAGCACAGCTTCCGGGAAGCTGGACAGATCAGACACAGAGGTGATACCAAAGCGCAGACACTCGGCGATGCCCAGCATGGCTGCTGCCTTGGCTGCCTTGTTGTCTAACTTATCTGTCAGATAAAGCTGCCGCTCCAAGGCTTCCTGCCGGGAAGCATCGTCGGATACACATCTAAGGGCAGTATCCGGCAGATGGGTGTGGCAGTTGATAAGGCCGGGAATGGCCACCATGCCTGTGCCGTCAAGGATGGTAGCAGGCTGCTCTTTCGGGGCAGTCTTGTCCAGATAGGATATTTTTCCGACGTCGATGCCTAAATATGCACCGAAGAGGATATCATTTCGTTCATTTCCTGTAACTACAGTTACATTGCTGATCAGTGTTTGCATAGTACCTTCATCCCATCAATTCAAATAATGTTTTCTTGTCCTGCAGTACCTGAGGCAGCATAGAAATATACTGCTCCGGGAATTTGGGATTGTGAAACCGCTCCAGCTTGCCGCCGGGCAGATTTACTTTATTCATACCCCCAGCCCCTAAGGACACAATGGGGTGGAGCTCTTCCATCATATAGATGTTATACAGGCAGTCCTTGCCTGCTTTTGCCCAGCCTACATTTTCAAAGCTGCCGGACATGTACTTTTGCCGATACAGATAATAAGGCCGATAGCCAAGAGCAGCCAAAGTCTTGTTGGCATAGTCCACCATATCCGCCACCGCCTCTTGACTGGGCAGCTTCTGGGGATTGTCAAACAGATCTGCGCCTTTTTTCAGGGCGAGGGTGTGGACTGTGATATTGCTGGGTTCTAAGGCGGCCACCGCATCTAAGGAACGGCAGAAGCCTTCCAAGGTGTCCTGGGGCAGACCTGCGATCAAGTCCATGTTGATATCCGTAAAGCCAATGGCTTTGGCATCTTCTGCTTGGATCACCACATCTTGGGCGGTGTGGGGTCTGCCGCTGGCACGAAGAACATCATCGTCCATGCTTTGGGGGTTAATGCTGATCCGGTCAGCGCCTAAGTCGAAGATGGTCTGCAGCTTCTGGTGGGTCAGAGTGTCCGGACGTCCCCCTTCCACAGTGTATTCGATACAACGGCTTAAATCCACGCAAGTGCGGAT
>JAZRCU010000206.1:0-2000 GCA_045659965.1 Faecousia sp. | reverse complement strand
TCTAGGAAGTTCCGGGCGGCCGGGGTCAAAGGGAGCAATATCGGCATAGCTCACTTGGGGTCTGCGCAGAAGATCTGCCAAACGGGCAGAATTCGTCACCGGGGTAGACTCGTACTTGGCAAGCATATCATTTAACGCTTCCGAGGCGGCAACGCCATTTGCTTCCAGCCGGGCGATCTCCTTGGCAACCAAAGCATATTTTTCTTCCACTTGGGCTAGCCGCTCCCGGCTCACAAGGCCAACCTCCGCACCAATGTGGGTTAAGCGCTGATCCGCATTGTCCTGCCGATGCAGCAGCCGATACTCCGAGCGGCTGGTCATGATCCGGTAAGGCTCTTGGGTGCCCTTGGTCACCAGATCGTCAATCAGGGTGCCAATGTAGCTTGTGTCCCGGGTGAGGATCATGGGCTTCTTCCCTTGCAGCTTCAGCGCCGCATTGATACCAGCCACCAAACCCTGTACCGCCGCTTCCTCATAGCCGGAAGTGCCGTTAAACTGCCCAGCGCCATAAAGGCCGCTGATCTTTTTCGTTTCCAGCGTGGGCAGCAGCTGGGTGGGGTCAATGCACTCATACTCAATGGCATAGGCCGGGCGCATCATTTCTGCATTCTCAAGGCCGGGAATGGTCCGCAGCATCTGCAGCTGCACATCCTCCGGCAAAGAGGAAGAGAAGCCCTGAATATACATTTCCTCCGTATCTAAGCCGCAAGGCTCAATGAAAAGCTGATGGCGGCTCTTGTCGGCAAAGCGAACGATCTTCGTTTCGATGCTGGGGCAGTACCGGGGGCCCACGCCCATGATCGTGCCGTCATACATGGGGCTGCGATGCAGATTATTACGAATGATCTCGTGGGTTTTTTCGTTGGTGTAGGTAAGATAACACACCGCTTGGTTTTCCAATTTTCCTTCTGTACGGAAAGAAAAAGGCTCTGGAATCTCGTCACCGGGCTGCAGCTCCATCTGGGAAAAATCAATGCTTCTGCGGTTAATTCTGGGAGGCGTGCCGGTTTTAAACCGCCGTAAAGGCAGCCCCAACTGCCGCAAATTCTCGCCCAGACCCACGGCTGCATGCATGCCGTCCGGGCCGGAAACCTCTACAGACTCACCAATGACGATGGTGCTGTCTAAGAACGTGCCGGTGGCCAAAATCACCGCCTTGGCATCATACCGTGCCCCCAGCTGAGTGATCACACCGGTAACCTTATTATCTTCTACTAAGATCTTTACGATCTGGGCCTGCTTCAGCTGCAGCTTTTCCTGCTGCTCCAAGGTGCGCTTGGTCACCTGCTGATACTTTCTTCGGTCCGCTTGGGCTCGTAGAGAATGGACAGCCGGGCCTTTGCCCCGGTTGAGCATCCGATACTGGATGCAAGCTTCGTCCGCTGCCAGACCCATCTGGCCGCCCAGGGCATCCAATTCTCGCACCAGATGGCCCTTGCCTGTGCCGCCAATGGCGGGGTTACAGGGCATATTGCCTACGGCGTCTAAGTTAATGGTGAAAAGGATGGTGTCAAGCCCCAGCCGGGCAGCCGCCAAAGCCGCCTCAATGCCGGCATGGCCAGCACCGATCACCGCTACTTGGCAAGCGCCTGCAAAATACTCAGTCATGTTCTTTCTTCTCCTCCGGGGGCATCTGGAAAGGCTTACATACCACCTCGCAGCGGTTAATGGGTGTGCCCAGACCATGGAACTTTTCTTCATAGCCGGTCATAATGCCCACAATGCCGTCCTTATGCAGATCCCGGGTCAGGTTTTTCACTTCCAGACCGCAGGCGGCAAACTCTTCCACAGAAAACTCAAATAGCGGCGCATTGTCGGTCTTATAGTGAATTTCGCCCCCTTGCCGTACCACCCGGCAGTACTTATCCAAAAAGCCTCTGTGGGTCAGGCGGCGCTTGGCATTTTTCTTTCTGGGCCAAGGGTCGGGGAAATTGATAAAGAGGCGGTCGATCTCCTCTTTGGCGAAGATCTCTTCGATCTTTTCCACATCCATGTCGATG
>JAZRCU010000205.1:0-3307 GCA_045659965.1 Faecousia sp. | reverse complement strand
CGTGTTTTATCAATAAATAGCATAAATATTGAAGCCACGCATTATGCCACCCCTCAACGGGGTTCCAATATATATTTTCCTCTTTCCCGGGGTTACGCTGCTGCGCAGCTCCACCGCCGGGCTACCATATTCCGCCCCGGCCGGGGCTCTTGAATTCCGTTCGCTACGCTCACATCAATGCGCCCCACAAATTGCTATTTGTGGGGCTATCAACTAAAAACGTTAACAGAGCGTAGAGAAAAGGCGTTATCCCCATGTTTAGGATAACGCCTTTCTGCTGTGCTAAGTAAAATCTATCTTACTTGCGACGACGGCGAGCAGCCAAACCGGCCAAAGCCAACAAGCTCAGTGTAGCCGTTGTGGGCTCGGGGATGGCAGGTGTGCTGATGCTAAGATTAGACATAGTGCCTGTTTCCCAGCCTTCTTGAGCTGTGCCACCGCCTTCGATGGTAACAACCATCTTTGTAATATCAAGCGTGGTAAGATTAAGATCGCAAGAATAGGAGCCGCTCATAGCGCTGGAATTAAGTGTAAGAGAGTAAGAATCGCCATCCCAAGCAATCTGACCGCTGATTGTGGTGGTTACTCCATTGTTGGGCATAGCATCTTCCCAGTTGTTGACGATATTAAGCGTTACATCGTCACCAGGGTTGGTAAATGCAAAACCATAGCCACCAGTTGCGGTAACATTGTCCGTTACCCCAACCTGAACATCATCACCATGTCCAGCAACCTCATTGAGTTTATCATAGTTACCGTGACCAATGACGATAGCGTTGCTGGTGCCTACAAGGGCAAGTGTGAGCATGCCGTTTCCTGTGCCGTTGTTAGTTGCATCAAAGGAAAAATGCAGAACGTCAGTCTCTTTGTAAGTCAGAGCTTTGTTTAATGTGTAGGTTGCTGCATCTACCTGCCAGTTGGTGAAGCCGGTGGAGATAACCCCATCTGCAACACTGATAGTACCGTGCGTGCTCCACGTACCTGTTGTTGTATCGGTGATGGGCGTTACCGTATCAGCTGCTGCCATACCGGCCAGAGCCATCAGAGTAATAAGTGTTTTTTTCATGATGTTTATGTATGTTTATCGTTTTTCAGGCAATCCGAATTCCTGCTCTCTTGCGCAATGGGAAGACAAGTCCTCGGAATTGCACTGCCTAGTTCATTCTACAGCATTGCCAATGCTGACGCAAGCCCAAATGTTATAAAAGGTTCAAGAAAATGCTTTTTTTGCGATTTTTTGGCATCAATAAGACTGCATTTTCCTATTTTGTATATCATATAATCGACTGAAACCTGGAACTAAGCCAAGGCACCAGCATTGGCAATGCTGTAGAATACCGCAAGCGGTGTGGTTCTGTTGACTTGTCTTCCCATTGCGCAAGAGAGCAGGGCCTCAGAACTAGCTGCATAACAATTAACAACAAACATGCATATCATGAAAAAAACACTTATTACTCTGATGTCTCTGGCTGCAGTAGCATCTGCTGCTTCTGTAGATTACACTTCATATGAGTCATTGGGTCTCAATTCCGATTTGTTTGCCGCTTTTGACTTCTCCAAAGGTACAGCAAATGTGGGGGGTAACGGAATCTCCGATTCTTTTACTGTAGAAGAAGGCGTTGCTGTTCTTGGTGATGGTAAAGGTACACCTTGGTCCAATGCTATAACAGTTGGTGCTGCTACAGGTGGTGACTTTACTATCTCCATGGACTTGCTGAATCTTGGTTCTAGCGATGCTTGGGGGTGCCTCTTTATCGGTTATTCTTCCACAAGCACAGGTCAAGGGTATAACAACTCCTTAACCTTGCAAGTGAACGATAACAAAGAGCTTACCTGGAGCACATCCAATGGTGGAGAAGATTCTTACGCCGGCAATGCTGCATATAACTTTGGTACCGGTATCTTTACCAGCGATATTGATGGTAAGACTCATGCTGACGGGCAGACCCTGACACTTGTGCAGGATTCCACCGCAAAAACGCTGACTGTGTATGTAGATGGTGAGCAAATTGCTCAGGCTACCGATTGGAACTCTGCTGCAATGAAGGCCATTAACTTTGGTTGCATTTTTGGAGGTGGTAAGAAGATTGGCTCTGCTGAAATTGACAACTTAGCTATGTGGAACACAGCTTTGTCCGCTGACCAGGTTAAGTCTCTCATGGTTCCGGAGCCCACCACGGCCACACTTTCTCTGCTTGCTCTGGCTGGCCTCGCTGCCCGTCGTCGTCGCAAGTAATAAAAAGCCTAAGCATTTCACAAAGGCCGTTGCTTCCACATGAAGCAACGGCTTTTTCTTTACCTGTTGGCAAGCGTACTGGAGTGTGCACACACTTATACGCTATCGAGGCAAAAGCAAGATGGATGACCACAATTTGAAGGCCATGGCAGAGCTTGATGGAGTGCCGGTTCCTGCTATGAGTAAGCATTTGAACAATATTGATGATGAAGTAGAATTAGGCCATACAGTATCCGCCTGCGATTCTACGAGAACCGATAGCTCAAACTCTCCCTACCTGCCGCTTTAGAGGACCTGCAAGTGGGGCGAACCACAGGGGGGCTGCTATCATTTATTGCTCCGTTCGGGTTACAACTCAGACAAATGGCGGTTTAATGCTTGATTCATGACTCTTGCACGATATTTTTAGAATGATAGCAGCTCTTTTTGTGCTGGATAAAAATCGGATAAGTGGTATAATGCGAGTGCGGTAGTGATTCTTATTCCTCTCGTTTCCTACAGCCTTTTATTCATGCTATGAAAAAGAACCAACAGATTCGCAATAGTACAGCTGAGTTCCTAATCTTCGCCATGCAAGGCGATGCGGAGGGGATAGAGGTGTGCCTTGAGGATGATACTGTATGGCTGACTCAGCAGATGATGGCTTCGTTGTATGGAAGCTCAAGAACGAATGTCCTGGAGCATATTCAACACATATATGCTGAAGAAGAATTGGATGAAACGGCAACTTGTCGGAAAATCCGACAGGTTCGAAAAGAAGGGAATCGAAACGTTAACCGAGAAACACTTTTCTACAACCTTGATGTTATCATCGCCGTAGGCTACCGAGTTAACAGTAAGCGGGCGACACAATTTCGCCAATGGGCTACAGCGGTATTGAGAGATTTTGCCATTCGTGGCTATGTGCTTGACCGCAAGCGTATGGAGAATGGCAAATTTCTGGGGCAGGATTACTTTGAGCACCTGCTGGCAGAGATTCGCGAGATTCGCTTGAGCGAGCGCCGCTTCTACCAGAAGATTACAGATATCTATGCTACCAGCATGGATTACGATGCCCATGCACCGGAGACC
>JAZRCU010000204.1:0-9475 GCA_045659965.1 Faecousia sp. | reverse complement strand
GCAGCAGCTGGATGCCTATAACAAAGAGCAGGATGCCTTGGCATGGGAGCGTCAGCAGCAGCTGGATGCTTACAACAAGGAACAAGATGCCAAGCAGTGGGAGCGACAGCTGCAGCAGGACGCTTACAACAAAGAGCAGGATGCCTTGGAGGCAGAACGCAAGGCTCAGCAAGAGGCTTATGACAGAGAACAGGATGCCTTGGATGCAGAACGTAAGGCCCAGCAAGAGGCCTATGACCGGCAGCAGGATCGGTATAAGACCTTGCAGACTCTGATCAAGGCCGGCTATGCGCCCTCCGATGAAGAGTTGGCCTCCGTGGGTATGACCCGTCAGCAGGCAGAGGCTTTGCTTCCCAAGGCCACCACAAAGTCCTCCACCGCTTCCGGTAGCTCCGGCTACGATAACGGCGACTACACAGAGGCGCAAATCAAGCAGCTGCAGACATTTTTGGGTGTCACCGCTGACGGAAAATTCGGCAGCCAGAGCAAGGCGGCCATGAAGGAAAAGGGCTATTCCAGCCTGAAAAAAGCCATGGAAGCCATGGAAGACCGTCAGGGGTATTTTACCTATGACGATGCCACCCATTCCCTGATCAACGCTTCCAACAACGGCCAGTCCACCTACTCCATGGTGTTAAAGCATTTAAAGCAAATGCACGCAAGCGATGAGCCCCTTTCCAAGGTGGCAGACTTTTTGGGGGAAATGGTGGGCGACTCCTACATCACAAGAAGCGAGTATTTGCAGCTTTACAACAAATACCGGGATCACAGTCTGTAAGGAGGGCCTATGAATAGCGAATTGATTTCTTACACCCATCTTTCGCCCAACTGCTCGCCCCGGACAGCGGATATTGACACCATCACCATTCACCACATGGCCGGCAATTTGTCCTTGCAAAGCTGCGGTAAGATCTTCCAAAGCCCCAGCCGGCAAGCCAGCGCCAACTACGGCATTGACACACAGGGCAACATCGGTCTTTACGTGCCGGAGAGCAGCCGTCCGTGGACAAGCGCCAACCGGGAAAACGATAACCGGGCGGTGACCATCGAGGTGGCAAACGATGGGCTTGCCCCTAACTGGCACGTCAGCGAAAAAGCCTTAGAGGCGCTAGTGGATCTGTGTGTAGACATCTGCCGCAGAAACGGCATCCGCAGTCTGCGTTACACCGGGGACAAACAGGGCAATCTCACCCGGCACAACATGTTCGCAGCCACCACCTGCCCCGGGCCTTACTTAGAGGGGAAATTTCCGGAAATTGCCCGGGCAGTCAACGAAAAATTGGGACAGACAACCGACAAGGGGGAATTTATCTTGCAGATGAAATATTTGCGAAAGGGCAGCCGGGGCGAGGATGTCCGCAGCTTGCAGATCTTGCTCATGGGCAGAGGCTACTCTGTGGGCAACTGCGGCGCAGACGGCATCTTCGGCAACGACACGGAAAATGCCCTGAAAGCCTACCAGAAAAAGAAGCTTCTGGAGGTGGACGGGGTGGCCGGACCGGAGTCTTACCGGGCGCTGTTAGGGGTGGCATAAGTGACGCAGCAGCTACTTGTGGCCATCTTAGGCTTTGCCGGCACGCTGGCCGGCAGCCTCATTGGCGTTCTGGCGGCCCAGAAGCTGACCCAGTATCGCCTGAGCCAGCTGGAAGAGAAGGTCAGCCGCCATAATAACCTGATCGAGCGCACCTACATTCTCGAGGGCAAGGTTACAGAATGTCAGCACGACATCCGGGAACTGAAAGGAAAATTGTGATGTTTTTAAAAAATTTAGCAAACCTTCTGAAGGTGAAAACCTTGATCACATTGACGGTGGTAGGGGTCTTTGCAGCCCTGACTTTGCAGGGCAAGATCCACAGCGACAATGTGATGCTGATCGTGAGTATGGTGGTGTCTTTCTACTTTGGCACCCAGCATGAGAAGGATAAGGCCTCTACAGAGGTCTAAAAGTTTCAAAAGTCCCCCCGAAACGTGGTTTTCGGGGGACTTTTTGCCAAAAGATTGGTTGCGGCCCAAGGATTTTTGGGATTTGTTGAAGAAACAGGTAATTTGTCAGGAAAAATAGGTAAAAATTCCTTGCATTTTTCCTAAATAGGAGTATAATTAGATAATGTATAAGTGTCATTATGCCCCAGTTTGCCTATGGGGGCTGAGAAGATATCGGTTTTGGAAGAAAAGAGGCGCTAGGTTATGTACGAAAAGTTCTTTAAACGAGCAGTGGATATTGCCGCTTCTGCGGTGGCGGTGATCGTGTTATCTCCGGTGCTGGTGCTGCTGATGGTCATCGGTGCCATCGCCATGGGAGGCAACCCCTTCTTCACCCAGCCCCGTCCCGGTAAAAAAGGCCCGGACGGTCAGGAAAAAATCTTTAAGCTCATTAAGCTTCGCACCATGAGTAATGCCAAGGACAAAGAGGGCAATTTGCTGCCCGATGCGGTACGGCTCAATGCCTACGGCCGGTTTTTGCGCTCTACTTCGCTGGACGAGCTGCCGGAGCTTATAAATATTCTGGTGGGCGATATGTCCATCGTAGGTCCTAGAGCTCAGCTGGTGCGGGATATGACCTTCATGACTGGCCAGCAGCGCCGCCGCCATGATGTGCGCCCGGGTCTTACGGGTCTTGCCCAAGTCAACGGCCGCAACAACATCACTTGGGAGCAGAAATTTGAATACGACCTTGCTTACATAGACGAAGGCATCACCTTCTTAGGCGATGTGAAGATCATTTTGCAGACTGTTGGCAAAGTCTTAAAGCGCAGCGATACAGTCCGGGAGGGTACAGTCTCTGACATGGACTTTGGCGACTGGCTGATGCAGGAGGGCAAGGTAGACAAGGAAACCTACGACCAAAACCAGCAGCAAGCCAAGCAGCTGATCGGTATGCTTTGATCCATGGGATAAAAAATTACAGCAAAGAGGCGAACGTATGCAGGATTTGATATCTATCATCATGCCGTCGTATAACACGGCTCAGTACATCGGAAAGACCATCGAGTCTATCCAAGCCCAGACCCACACCAATTGGGAACTGATCATTGTGGATGACTGCTCTAAGGACAACACCGATCAGGTGATGGAGCAGTATTTGGCAGATGGCCGGATCCGGTACATCAAAAACGAGAAAAACAGCGGCGCGGCTCTGTCCCGTAACCGGGCGCTGCGAGAGGCCAAGGGCAGATGGATCGCATTTTTGGACAGCGACGATCTGTGGGAGCCGGAGAAGCTTTCCCGGCAGCTGGCCTTCATGAAGGAAAACGGCTACGCCTTCACTTATCACGACTACATGATCCAGCTCAACGGCACATGGATCCCTTATGTTTACACAGGCCCGAAGGTGGTCAATCGGAGAAAGATGTACGACTACTGCTATTTCTCCACCATCACCGTGATGTACGACCGGGATGTGATCGGTCTTGTGCAGATCGAGGATCTGCGGAAAAACAATGACTATGCCATGTGGCTGCAGGCCATTGAAAAGAGCAAGTGCTACCGCTTCCCGGAGTGCCTGTCTTACTACATCAAGCACGATGGCTCCGTGTCCAGCGGCAGCAAGCTGAAGCTGATCAAGTGGCATTATCTGCTGTTTTACAAGGGTCTGCACAAGAGCAAATTTGCCTCTGTGCTGCTGACTGTGCGCAACCTGTTCTTCGGCGTGATCAAGAAGTTTGTGTACAAGAAGAAAACAACGTATATTCCCCAAATATAATTGGTTTTGAGAGGAAGAAAAAATATGTCTATTTACGAGAAGATCATCAAAAAAGAAGAGAAGCTGGCCTTGGTAGGTCTGGGCTACGTGGGCATGCCCATTGCGGTGGCCTTTGCCAATAAGGGTGTGGACGTCATCGGTTTTGACCTGAACAAGGCAAAGATCGACCTGTACAAAAGCGGCATCGACCCCACCAAGGAAGTCGGCGACGAGGCTATTAAAAACAGCAATGTGTACTTCACCTCCGACGAGGCTGACCTGAAGAAGGCCAAGTTCCACATCATCGCTGTTCCCACCCCCGTCAACACCGACCATACCCCGGATCTGGCTCCCGTGATCGGCGCTTCCCAGATCGTAGGCAGAAACCTGGCCAAGGGCGCATACGTTGTCTTTGAGTCCACGGTTTACCCCGGCTGTACCGAGGATGTCTGCGTACCCATTCTGGAAAAGGAATCCGGCTTAAAGTGCGGTGTGGACTTCAAGGTGGGCTACTCCCCTGAGCGTATCAACCCCGGCGACAAGGTCCACAGACTGGAAAACATCACCAAGATCGTTTCCGGCTGCGATGCAGAGGCTTTGGAAAATATCAAGGCTGTGTATGACATCGTCATCGAGGTAGGCACTTATCCTGTAAGCAACCTGCGTACTGCCGAGGCAGTCAAGGTGGTAGAAAACAGCCAGCGGGATATCAACATCGCCTTTATGAACGAGCTGGCCATGGCCTTCGACAAAATGGACATCGACACCAACGAGGTGGTAGACGGCATGAACACCAAGTGGAATGCCTTGGGCTTCCGTCCCGGCTTGGTAGGCGGCCACTGCATCGGTGTTGACCCTTACTACTTTACTTATCAGGCTGAGAAGCTGGGCTATCACAGCCAGATCATCCTCAACGGCAGAATTGTCAACGACTCCATGGGCAAATTCGTTGCTGACGCAGCAGTAAAGCGCATGATCGCTGCCGGTCAGGCACCGAAGAAGTCCAAGGTGGTGATTTTGGGTCTGACCTTTAAGGAAAACTGCCCCGACACCAGAAACTCCAAGGTAGACGATATCATCAAGCGTCTGGCAGAGTACGGCATCACCCCTGTGGTGGTAGATCCTTGGGCAAGTCAGCGGGATGCCATGCACGAGTATGGCGTCACCTTGACCCCCATGGAAGAGGCCAAGGATGCCGACTGCATCATCGTGGCAGTTGCCCACAATGAATTCAAGGCGCTGAGCCTTGCAGATATCGACGCCATGTTCAAGGCTGTACCTCAGAATGAAAAGGTGCTCATCGACGTAAAGGGCCTGTACCAGCTGGATCAGCTGAAGGCCAGCGGCATGCGCTTCTGGAGACTGTAATATGAAAACAGTATGTATTATCGGCCACTTCGGCGGCGATAAGTTCTTCTGTGAAGGCCAGACTGTAAAAACCAAGGTGCTCACCAAATCCTTGCAGGATGCCCTTGGACAGGAGCAGGTGGCCACGGTGGATACCTACGGCGGTGTAAAAGCCCTGTTGCGGTGCACTTTTCAGGCAATGGCAGCTTTGAAGAATTGCCGCAATGTGGTGATTTTGCCTGCCCAGAACGGTGTCCGGGTGTTTGCGCCCATGCTGGTGGCAGGAAATCTGTTTTTTGGCAGAAAGCTTCACTATTCCGTGGTGGGCGGCTGGCTGCCGGAGTTTTTGAAAAACAAGCCGGTGCTGCGGTGGGTGCTTAAAAAGTTCCACGGCATCTATGTGGAAACCAACCACATGAAAAAGGCCATGGAAGCCATGGGCTTTAAAAATATCACCATCATGCCCAACTGCAAGGACATTCAGGTACTACAGCCGGAGGAATTGATCTATCCTACGCAAAAGCCTTACCGCCTTTGCACTTTCTCCCGGGTAACGCAGCATAAGGGCATTGAAGAGGCCATGAACGCGGTAATGGCCATTAACGAAAAATATGGCGAAACGGTCTACACGCTGGATATTTACGGCAAGATCGACCCGGATGAAACCGTGTGGTTTGAAGATCTGCAAAAGACCTTCCCGGAATACATCACCTACAAGGGCATGGCGCCCTTTGACCAGTCTGTAGAGATCCTGAAAGACTATTTCGCCTTGCTGTTTCCCACCCGGTATTACACCGAGGGCATTCCCGGCACCATCATTGATGCCTATGCTGCCGGTGTGCCGGTGATCAGCGCCATCTGGCAGAATTACGAGGATATGATCAATGATGACACAGGCATCGGCGTACCCTTTGGGGATGCGCAGGCATGGGTCACGGTGCTGGAGGATGTGGCAAAAGATCCTGAGGCCCTGATGCAGAAAAAGACAGCTTGTCTGAAGCGGGCGAAGGAATTTTTGCCCCAGCATGTGGTGGATGAATTGCGCAAGCGCTTGTGATTAAAGGTGTGAATAGATATGTGGACAGCGAAAAAGAAAATCATGTACGTACTGTACAAAACCTTTGCCGCATGGCTGCCGGAAAGCCGTCATTTGAAGCTGGCGAAAAAGCTTCGTTATTTCTTCGCAAAGCAGGTGCTCACCGCTTGCGGAAATGATGTGAATGTGGAAAAGGACGCATCCTTTGGCCCGGAGGTAAAGATTGGAGATCGCTCCGGTCTGGGCGTGCGGTGCAATATTTGCGGCGATGTGACCATCGGCCGGGATGTGATGATGGGTCCGGAGGTAGTGGTGCTGACAGCAAACCATGCCTTTGACCGCACAGACATTCCCATGATGGACCAAGGCCATTTTCCTGCCAAGCCCGTGGTGATCGGTGACGATGTATGGATCGGCTACCGTGCCATCATTTTGCCCGGTGTCCATATCGGCAAGGGCTGCATCATTGGTGCAGGCGCGGTGGTATCTAAGGATATTCCGGACTATGCTATTGCGGCAGGAGTTCCGGCAAAAGTTATAAAAACCCGGAAAATCACGGAAATTTCCGGGGGGGGGTATTGAAAAAGTTAGTTTTTCGTAGAACTCCCAGAAATCAAGCAGCATAAGGGGAGGACGAAAAATGAAACGAGTACTTTGCATTATCAGCAACATGAACGCCGGCGGTGCGGAAACCTTCTTAATGAAATTGTATCGCACCTTGGACAAAGATCAGTACCAGATGGATTTTTGTATCAACGTGCCGGAAAAGAATTACTATGAGGACGAGATCCTGGCCATGGGCGGCAAGATCTACCGCATTCCCACAAAATCTCAGGACCGAAAGGGCTTTGTAGAGGGACTGACACAGGTCGTCCGGGATAACGGCTATGAATATGTGTTGCGAATCACCTCCAATACCATGGGCTTTTGGGACTTAAAGGTTGCCAAAAAAGCAGGCGCTAAGGTCTGCTGCGCCCGGTCCAGCAACTCCAGCGACGGACAGGGTATGGCGGCCAAGGTAGCCCATATTCTTGGAAAGATCCTCTATCGGCCCTATGTGGATGTGGCCATCGCCCCCTCCGGCTTAGCTGCAGAATATACCTTCGGCAAAAAGGCTTATGCAGCAGGTAAGGTGTCTATCTTGCACAATGCCGTAGATTTGGATATTTTCCGCTACGATAGTGAAGCAAGAGTGGCCCTGCGTAAGGAGTTTGGCTTTACAGACGATACCTTGGTGGTAGGTCATGTGGGTCGGTTTATGACCCAGAAAAACCACACTTTTCTGCTGGATATCTTCGATCAGATCCACAAAAAGCGCCCAGATGCCAAACTTTTGCTGGTAGGCAAGGGTGAGCTGGAGGATAAGATCCGGGAGAAGATCGCAGCGTTAGACTTGCAAGAGAGTGTGATCTTCGCCGGTGTCCGTAAGGACGTGCCCCAGCTCCTTTCTGCCATGGACGTGTTTGTATTCCCCTCCTTCTACGAGGGCATGCCCAACACAGTCATTGAGGCGCAGGCCACAGGCCTTCCTTGTGTGATTGCAGACACCATCACCCCGGAGGCGGACATCACCGGCCTTGTGGATTATGTTTGCTTGGATACCCCGGCAGAAGCTTGGGCGGATCTGGCCTCTACCAAGGCCGCAAAGCCCAGAAAAAATACCCACGATGATTTCATCCGAAACGGATATGATATCCATTCTGCAACCAAACAGTTTGTAGAATTGGTGTTTGGAGATAAAACCCTATGATCATTCAAAAATCCCGTTTTCCCTCAGGCATAGCAAGGCTTTGTGTCATTGTCCTGATCAGTTCCATCACCATCTTTACCACCTACACTTGGGGAAGATACGTGCTGCTGGGCTGTATGGTGGCAATTTTGCTCTGCGATGCCATTCGGAACAAAGGCAAATACAGCTTCCGTGTTGAGGTGTATTTTGCGCTGCTGCTATTATTTATCGCCTATACCGGCGTCAGCAGTCTTTGGGCAATGAAAGCCTCCAGAGCCATAGAAAAAGCCAAGACCCTTCTGGAAATTTTGCTGATGGCCTTTGTACTGTACAATCACTATCGGCAGTATGAAGATGGCGTTCGGCAGGCTTTGCAGGATATTAAGATTTCCGGCTTCGTCATCGTTATTTATACGCTGGTGTTTTACGGAATCCCGCAGCTGATCTTAATGGCAGCCTCTGAGGAACGGCTGGAAAATGAGTTTGCCAATATCAACACCATTGGCATTGTGGCAGCCATTGCCACCACCATCCAGTTAGACGACTGGATCGGCAGAAAGAAATTCTCTATTTGGGTGCTGTTTTGCATCCCGGCTGTGTTTCTGATCGCCCTGACCCAGAGCCGAAAGGCCTTGGTCATGGTGGTGATGGGTCTGGCCCTGATCCTGTGGTTCCGGAACATCAGCTCCAAGAATTTCTTTAAAACCATTTTCCGTTTGATTTTATATGTAGGAATCGGCGTGGTGGTCATCAACTACATTCTATCCTTGCCTGTTTTCTCCGGCATGATGGAACGTATGGACGGCCTGATCAACAGCCTCACCGGTGTGGGCGAGGTGGATAGTTCCACCTTGGTCCGTGAGGAAATGCTGCAGATCGGCATGGATGCCTTCCGCAATCACCCCTTCTTCGGCATCGGCATCGGCAATTCCAATGAGCTGGTGCTGCTGCATATGGGTCAGGATGCTTATCTGCACAACAATTTTGTGGAGATGCTGGCCGGCGGCGGTATTGTAGGCTTTGCGATCTACTACAGCATGTACATTTACTTAATTGTGAAATTCTGGAAGTACAGAAAGCATAAGAATAAAGAGTATGTGATCTGCCTGACCTTGATGCTGGTGCTGCTGGTAATGGATTACGGCAGAGTGTCCTACTATGCCAAGACCCAATATATTTTCCTGATGGTAATGTTCCTGGAAGTGGATACCTTAAAAAAGGCACGCCTGGGAGGTAAGATATCATGATCAAAAAAGCGTTGCGTTACATAAAAGATCCCGACTACCGCTTTTTGCTCAACACCGGCCTGTTTCACACCGGTGACAAAATGTCCGACGAGGAATTCATAAAGCGGAAGTTCAAAGCCTGTATGGGCAAGGAGCTGAACTTGGAAGATCCCAAAACCTTCAATGAAAAGCTCCAATGGATCAAGCTTTACGATAGAAATCCAGAATACATCATTATGGCGGACAAGCATCTGGTGAAGGAATATGTCGCCGAAAAGCTGGGTCCGCAGTACATTATCCCTGCCTTAGGGGCGTGGGACGACCCGGAGGATATCGACTTTGATGCCCTGCCGGACCGTTTCGTATTAAAGTGCAATCACAATTCCGGCCTTGGCATGTACATCTGCCGGGATAAATCCAAAATGGACAAAAAAGCGGTGCTCCGGGAGCTGAAA
>JAZRCU010000203.1:0-3600 GCA_045659965.1 Faecousia sp. | reverse complement strand
ACAAGCGTATCTCCCTGTCCATCCGGGCTCTGCTGGAGGAAGAAGCTCCTGTAGAGGAAGAGGCAGCTGAGGTTGAAGCCGAGACTGAGGCTGAGTAATCAAACATAAATAAACCGGAGTCGGCGCAGGCTGACTCCGGTTATTTTTTGGAGGATAACTATGGTTAAGCATATTGTAATGTACCGCTTGAAAGAGGGCGTGGACAAGCAGGATGCAGTAAAGCTGATTGCCTCTGTTTTAGAGCCTCTGGTTGGCAAGATCCCCGGCCTTTTGCATATGGAGGTCCGTCAGGCTTATCAGGGTATGGACTATGCACTGTATTCTGAATTCGAGAGCAGGGAAGCGGTAACTAAGTATAGAGAGCATCCGTTGCACTTGGAAGCAAAGAGCCATTTTGCTCACATGCTGGACACCCGGGTGTCGGCAGATTACGAACTGTGAGGTGTTAAGTATGAAAGCGATTGTAACTGTAGTCGGTAAGGATGCTGTAGGTATCATTGCCGGAGTCTGCACCAAGCTGGCAGAATTGAAGATCAACGTATTGGATATCAGCCAGACGGTTATGCAGGGATATTTTACCATGATGATGGCGGTAGACGTTTCTCAGGCCACCTTGCCTATGGCAGAGCTGAGCCGTGAGATGGAAGCACATGGCAAGCAGATGGGCCTGTCCATTCGCTTGCAGCGTGAAGATATCTTCCAGGCAATGCACCGTCTGTGAGGTAAATTATGCTGAATTTAAAGGATATTTTATATACCCAGGATATGATCGACAAGCGCCATCTGGATATCCGCACCATTACCATGGGCATTTCCTTGCTGGATTGCACCCATGAGGATGTCCATGTTTGCGCAGATAAGATCTATGACAAGATCACCCGCCGGGCAGAGCATTTGGTGAAAACCGGTGAGGATATTGAAGCGGAGTTTGGTATTCCTATTGTGAATAAACGGATCTCTGTGACCCCTATGGCCATTATTGGCAATAGTTGCAACACAGACTCCTATGTGCCTCTTGCGCAGGCAATGGACAGAGCGGCCAAGACCTGTGGTGTAAACTTTATTGGCGGCTTCTCTGCCTTGGTGCAAAAGGGCGCTACCAAAGGCGATTGGATCTTGATGGACTCCATCCCTGAGGCAATGGCAGTAACAGAACGGGTCTGCGCCAGCGTAAATGTAGGCTCTACCAAGGCCGGCATTAACATGGATGCCGTGGCAAAAATGGGCTGTATTATTAAGCAAACCGCGGAAGCGACCCGGGATAACGACGGTTTGGGGTGTGCCAAGCTGGTGGTGTTTGCCAATGCAGTAGAGGATAACCCCTTTATGGCCGGCGCGTTCCACGGTGTAGGCGAGCCGGAATGCGTGCCCAATGTAGGCGTTTCCGGCCCCGGTGTTGTTCACCATGCGCTGCAAAGCGTTAAGGGTCAGCCCTTTGATGTAGTGGCAGAAACCATTAAGAAAACCGCATTCCGGATCACCCGTATGGGTCAGATCGTTGGCGTGGAAGCATCCCAGAGATTGGGTGTACCCTTTGGTATTGTAGACTTGAGCTTAGCTCCCACACCTGCGGTGGGCGATAGTGTCGCCCGGATCTTGGAAGAGATGGGTCTGGAGGTTTGCGGTACCCATGGCACTACCGCAGCGTTGGCACTGCTCAATGACGCGGTGAAAAAGGGCGGTGTTATGGCCTCTAACCATGTTGGCGGCTTGTCCGGTGCGTTTATTCCTGTGTCTGAGGACGAGGGTATGATCGCAGCGGCAGAGTCCGGTGTGCTGACTTTGGAAAAGCTGGAAGCTATGACCTGCGTATGTTCTGTGGGTTTGGATATGATCGCTGTTCCCGGCGATACCACCGCAGATACTATCTCTGCCATTATCGCAGACGAAGCCGCTATCGGCATGGTCAATAGCAAGACGACTGCTGTCCGGATCATTCCTGCTCCCGGTAAGGAAGTAGGTGACCGGGTAGAAATGGGCGGCCTTTTGGGAACTGCGCCTGTTATGCCTGTGCATAAAGAAAGCAGCGCAGATTTTATCGCCCGTGGCGGCAGAATTCCTGCGCCTTTGCAGAGTTTAAAGAACTAAAAAAATCGGTTGGCTGTGCCAACCGATTTTTTTATGGATATGGGCTGCGAAAAAATGTGGCAATGATAGAAAAACACTTGAAAGTAGGGAAATTATGGGATATAATCATTCTGTAAAGGAATATAACAAAGTATATTTTTGTTATAGAAATTCGAGGAGGAGAACAGTATGAAAAAAGGTATCTCTGTTTTATTGAGCCTGTGCTTGTTACTGAGTATGCTGGTAGCCCCTGTTAATGCTGCCACGGACGTAACATTCACCATCACAACGGACCAGCAAGGTCCCTTGGCACCGGGTGATGAAGTGACCTTTACCGTTACCATTAACGGCACCTCAAGGGTCACCAATGTTGGCTTTAATAAGCCCCAGTTTGACACAGATGTATTTGAGTACATTGCAGATGATCCTGATACGGATCATGATGAGGCAATTTACTGTAGTGTTTCAAATGCACTGATCACTGTAGCAACCAGAACTGACGGTCTGGCAGCTTTGTGGATGTCTGCAACCACGTTGCCCGGCACTTTGGAACTGGGTAAAATCACTTTGCGCGTTAAGGACGATGCGCCTTTGGGTGATGCCGGTCTGACTGCTTCTGTATATGCAGGCAATGGCGATACAAAGCTTTCTTCTACCTTGGAGGATGTAACTGTAACGATTTCTCCTGCAGAAGAGCCTGAGGATCCCACAGTGCCCAGCGAGCCTGTAGTGCCTAGTGAACCTACAGAGCCTGAGGAACCTGCAGCGCCTGATGTAACATTCGTTATTGCAACAGACCACCAAGGTGAGCTGCGTCCCGGCCAGGAGATCACTTTTACTGTTACCATTAACGGCACCTCAAAGGTCACCAATGTTGGCTTTAATAAGCCCCAGTTTGACACAGATGTATTTGAGTACGTTGCCGATGATCCGAATACAGATGAAGATGAGGCGATTTCTGTTTCCATTGCTGATGCACTGATTTCTTCTGCAACCAGAACAGACGGTATGGCGGTTCTGTGGCAGAAGGCAAAGACATTGCCCGGCAGCCTGGAAATGGGCAAGATTACTCTGCGCGTTAAGGATGATGCACCTGTGGGCGAGACCAGCGTGTCTGGCGCTGTATTTGCAGGAAACGGCGATACAAAGCTTTCTTCTACCTTGGAGGATGTAACTGTAACGATTTCTCCTGCAGAAGAGCCTGAGGATCCCACAGAGCCCAGCGAGCCTGTAGAGCCTAGTGGTCCTACAGAGCCCAGCGAGCCTGTAGAGCCTAGTGAACCCACAGTGCCCAGCGAGCCTGTAGAGCCTAGTGAACCTACAGAGCCCAGCGAGCCCGCAGAGCCTGTAACATTTGCCATCACAACCGACTACCAGGGCAAGCTGCATGCTGGCCAGGAGATCACCTTTACTGTTTCTATCAACGGCACAGGAAAGGTTACACATGTTGGTTTTAATCGGCCTCAGTTTGATGCCAACGTGTTTGAATATGTAGAAGATGATCCTGCAACCGGTTATGACGAGGCGATTTAT
>JAZRCU010000202.1:0-5031 GCA_045659965.1 Faecousia sp. | reverse complement strand
TGTTCCCGGAAAGCTATCCTGTTACTGCCTCTGCCGACTTTAATGATGATGGCAATGTAAACAACGAGGATGTCATCTATCTTCTGTGGCACACCATGTTCCCGGAAAGCTATCCTCTGTCCAATACATAAGATTCATTGGTGTAATTTTTATCAGTTTATAAAAATCCGTGAACGATCTTCGGGTCGTACACGGATTTTTGCTAATAATATTTCAATACGGAACAAACTTTATTTTGTAAAATAGTTGTAAATAAGCTGTACTTTGTGTTATAATACCTAAAATAGGAACAATGGGGGCAATATTGCCTCGGAGGAAGAAAATGAAGTCGAATTTTGATAGTCAAGTGCAGGAACGGGCGGTGCTGGTAGGCTTAAATGCTGACTGCTTCACGGCAGCCCAGACAGCCACCGACGAGACCTTAGAGGAGCTGGAAGCGCTGCTTGAAACTGCTGGCGGTTTTTGCACCGGAAAGATTCTGCAAAATCGTCACAGCCCTGATGCCCATAGCTTTATTGGTGAGGGCAAGGCGCAGGAAGTGCGGATGCTCATTGAGGCCACCCAGTCTACCATGGCGGTGTTTGATAACGAATTATCTGCCGGTCACATTCGTGCGCTGGAAGAGATTTTAGGGGTTACAGTATTAGACCGCAGCGCTTTGATTTTGGATATTTTCGCTCAGCGTGCAAAAACCAAAGAGGGTTGCCTGCAGGTTGAGCTTGCCCAGTATAAGTATTTGCTACCCAGACTATCCGGCATGGGCGCCAGCCTTTCCCGACAAGGTGGCGGTATCGGCACCCGGGGTCCCGGTGAAACCAAACTGGAAACAGACCGCCGACACATCCGGGAGCGGATCGCCCGTCTGCAGACAGAGCTGGAGCAGGTGCGCAAGGTCCGGGGCGTGCAAAGAGAGCGGCGGATGAAAAACTCTGTGCCGGTGGTGGCCATTGTGGGCTATACCAACGCTGGCAAGTCCACCTTGCTTAATAAGCTAACCGATGCAGGCATCCCTGCCAATAACCGCTTATTTGATACCTTGGACACCACTTCCAGACAGCTGAAGGTGTCGGACAACTTAGATGTGGTGCTGTCTGACACCGTTGGCTTTATTGCCAAACTGCCCCACCATCTGGTGGATGCCTTCCGGGCAACCTTGGAAGAGCTGGAATATGCAGATTTGTTGCTGCATGTGATCGACTCGGCAGATCCTAACCGGCAGGAGCATATCCAAGTGGTAGACCGGCTGATTGCCAAGCTGGCAAAGCCTGAGACCCAAGTGCTGCGGTGCTATAACAAGGCAGATCTTGTGTCTGCAGAAGAGATCCCTGTGGGCGAAGATGTGGTGAAAATGTCTGCAAAACAGGGCCTTGGCATGGAAGAATTACTTGCTGCCATTGAGCGCACCTTGGGTCATAGCCGCCATCACGTGGTGGTGACCTTGCCCTATAGCATGGGTGGCATGGTGGATACTTTGCATAGCAGCGCCCAAGTGCTGGGAGTGGAGTATACTGCAGAGGGGATCGAGGTAGAAACCATCCTTGATCCAATTCTCTATGGCAGATTGAAAGAATACGTGACAAAGGAGTGCTGAGCTTGGACGAATATCTGGTACCGACCGCCTATGGCGAAGATGAATTCGTGGAAAAGAAATCCCGATTCATTGGCAGAGTATGGCCGGTGGAAACAGAGGCGGAAGCGCTGGATAAAATTGCCCAAATGAAAAAACAGCACTATGATGCCACCCACAACTGCTGGGCCTATATTATTCGCGATGGCGCCATGCGGTTTTCTGATGACGGTGAGCCCGGAGGTACGGCTGGAAACCCTATGATGCAGGTGCTGCAGAGGGAAGAACTGAATAACATCGTTTGTGTTGTGACCCGGTATTTTGGCGGTGTGCTTTTGGGCGCTGGCGGTTTGGTTCGGGCCTATACCAAGGGCGCGAAAATTGCCATTGATGCTGCCGGAAAGTCCATGAAGCGTGTATGGACGGTGCTGTATGTGCCTTGTCCTTACAACTTCTACGAACGGGTGAAGCTGGAAGCAGAAGCTATGGGCGCTGTGATCCGGGACACCCAGTTTGGTGCGGAAGTGGAACTGGAAATTTTAGTTGCCCGGGAACAGACTCAGGCATTTATGGAAAAACTGACAGATTTAACTGCCGCTACGGTACAGTGTTTGGAGGTAGGGCAGGAATACCGGGCGTTCCCGGTGGAGGTGAAGTGACATGGCTTCTGTGCGAGAGATCATGGAACAGGCGGAGCATTTACATCTGAGCCCTTATGCAGCATTTTCTGACCAGAGCCGGGGTAGACCCTGTCCTCAAGACCCGGAGGAAAATGATGTGCGTACCAATTTCCAGCGAGATACTGACCGAATCGTGCATTGCAAGTCTTTCCGCCGGTTGATGCATAAGACCCAGGTGTTTTTGCATCCGGATGGAGATCATTACCGCACTCGTATGACCCACACGCTGGAGGTAGAAAGAATTTCTAGGACCATCGCCCGTGCCTTAAAGCTCAATGAGGATTTGGTAGAGGCCATTGCCATGGGTCACGATCTGGGACATACCCCCTTTGGTCATGCGGGAGAGGGCGCGCTGACTTACTGTATGGGTAAGCCCTTCCGTCATAATGAGCAAAGCCTTCGTGTGGTAGATCTGCTGGAAAATAACGGTCAGGGTTTGAACTTGAGCTATGAAGTGCGTATGGGCATTGTGGGCCATACCGGGGATAATATCCCGGAAACTCTGGAAGGCCAGATCGTTCGTCGGGCGGATCAGATCGCTTATGTCAATCACGATATTGACGATGCCATTCGTGCAGGTATTTTGGAAGAGAACTCCATTCCCAAGGAACTGACGAAAGTGCTGGGGGAAGGCCACTCTCAGCGGATCGACACCTTGGTGTTGGATATGATCAATTCCTCCATGGATACAGGAAAGATCCTGTTATCTCAGGAAGTGGAGCATGCGCTGCAGCAGCTGCGCAATTTTATGTTTGATCATGTATATCGCAATCCTGTGGCAAAGGGAGAAGAGTCCAAAGCCAAGGATATGCTGATTCGGTTATATGAGTATTATTACAATCATCCGGAGGCGCTGCCGGCAGACTTCCAGCCTCAAATGTCCTTTGATGGCTTGGAACGGACCGTGTGCGACTATATTGCCGGCATGACAGATAAGTATGCGGTGGACAAGTTCACCCAGTTATTTACCCCCATGGGCTGGCATGTCCGGGGATAAGCAAAGCAGTGGGGCTATCGTGGCTCGATTTCCCGCTGCTTCAGGAAAGGAGGCGTAAGCCGTGGCATTTCCCCCTTCTTTTATTGATGAATTGGTTGCCCGTAATCCCATTGAGGATGTGGTAGGGCTGTATGTAAGCTTAAAACGTTGCGGTGGCAATCTGTTTGGTCTTTGCCCCTTCCACGGCCAGAAAACGGCCTCTTTCTCCGTTGCACCGGATAAAGGCATTTATTATTGCTTCGGTTGCCATAAAGGTGGCGGTGCCATCAACTTCATGATGGAGGTGGAGGGATTAAGCTATCCTGATGCCGTCCGCGCTCTGGCAAAACGGGCAGGTATGGAAGTCATGGAGGATGAGCAGTATCAAAGTCGATATCGCCAGCAGGAGCGTCTGTGGGCGCTGATGAAGGAAGCCGGTCGGTTTTTCCATGCGCAGCTATATTCTCCTGCAGGTAAGCAATGTCTGGAATATGTGCAAAAGCGTGGCTTGACCAAGGCGATTGTGACCCATTTTGGCATTGGCTTTGCCCCGGATTCTTGGAATGCGCTGGTAGATGCCATGCGCAAGAAAGGCTACACCGATCAGGAATTGCGGGATGCGGATCTGGTAGGTGAGAAAAACGGAAGAATATATGACCGCTTCCGTAATCGCTTGATGTTCCCCATTATTGATGTACGGGGAAATGTGATCGGCTTTGGCGGCCGCGTGCTGGATGACTCTAAGCCGAAATACTTAAATTCCAATGAAACCGTGATCTTCAACAAGCGAAGAAATCTCTTTGGCATGAATTTTGCCAAGAAAACAAAAGAACCTTACATGATTTTGGTGGAGGGCAACGTAGACGTTGTTACCTTGCATCAGTTTGGCTTTGACAATGCGGTGGCTTCTTTGGGCACTTCCTTGACAGAGGAGCAGGTCACCTTGCTGAGCCGTTACACAGAGGAAGTGGTGCTGACCTATGACGGTGACGAGGCTGGTCAGCGTGCGGCAAAACGTGCCATCCCTATGTTGGAAAAAGCCGGCATCAAGGTAAAGGTTTTGCAGATGAAGGATGCAAAAGACCCGGATGAGTTTCTGCATAAGCATGGCGCGGACAAGTTCCGTATGCTGCTGGAAGAATCTTCTAACCGGGTGGAATATCAGCTAAATGCCATTCGAAAGAAGTATAACCTGGCAGAAGATGACCAGCGTGTGCAGTTTATCCACGAGGCAGCAGAACTGGTCTGCTCCTTGGGTAGCGCGGTGCAGCGAGAAATTTACGGCCATCGGGTGGCGGAAGCCGGCAAGATTAGTTTTGAAGCCATGAATTTGGAGATCTCCAAAGCTTATAAGCGGCGGATCGCCAGACAGAAAAAACAACAGGAGAAGATCGACTTGGCACCGGCCCAATCTCTGCAGCCGAAGGCCAGATCTATCCGCTATGACAATATGAAATCTGCCATGGCAGAGGAGAGCCTTTTGGCGCTGGTGCTGAAAGATCCGTCTTTGCTGGAGGCGGCAAAATCCTTGCAGCATAGTCAGTTTTCTTCTGACTTCTTAGGTCGCGTGTATGATCAGCTGCAAAGGCGATACAGCCAGGGTATGGAGGTCAGTTTAAGCGTACTGGAGGACTTTACCTCTGAGGAAATGTCCCATTTGGCTGGGATTTCCCAGCGTCAGCAAGGACCTGCCAGCGAGGAGGCTTTGAAAGACTGCATGGCGGTGATTTTGAAGTCCTCTCAGGTTAAGGCCATTGAAAACAATGATGACCTTATGGCATTTCGAAACAAATTAAAGGAAAGTAAAG
>JAZRCU010000201.1:0-3576 GCA_045659965.1 Faecousia sp. | reverse complement strand
ATTCTCCTACCAATCAGCAGTTTGTGATTTTAGACAAGGCCACCTTGGAGCGTCTGCGTAAGGATGTGGCCGTGACCTTGTGGGAGTGGCTGGATCAGGAGCGCGCGGTGGTGCGTTTTGCTACGGCTTGGTCTACTACCCAGCAGGATCTGGATACCTTAAAAGCTTTGTTATGAGCAAAGCAATGAAACGCATATTTGCAGCGATCTTGGTGCTTGTGTTGTGCCTTTCCGGCTGCGGTGCTTTTTCAAAGCGGCAGTTTAGCGTGACGTATCTGGATCTGTTTGATACAGTAACCACCATCACTGCAGCGGCAAGCAGTGAGCAGGCCTTCCAGACCCAAGCCCAGCAGATCTATCAGCAGCTGCAGCAGTACCACCGGCTATTTGATATTTATCAGGAGTATCCCGGCTTAAACAATCTGAAAACAGTCAATGACAATGCCGGGATCGCACCGGTAGAGGTGGATGAAACGATTATTTCGTTTTTAAAAGACTGTCGGGATTATTATGATCTGACCCAAGGGACTATGAATGTGGCCATGGGAAGCGTGCTGCAGCTTTGGCACCAATGCCGCAAAGAGGCCTTGGAAGATCCGAAGCGGGCTGCATTGCCGGAGACTGCGGCGTTACAGGAAGCTTTGCAGCATATGGATATGAACGATTTGGTGCTGGATGAGGAAAATGCCACAGTCTACCTTGCGGATAAGGCTATGTCGTTGGATGTAGGCGCGGTGGCAAAGGGTTGGGCGGCCAGTCAGATGGCTAAGAGCTTGCCGGAGGGCTTTTTGCTCAGTATCGGCGGCAGCGTTTATGCCACAGGACCGAAAGGGGAAAAGACCCCTTGGGTCATTGGCATTGAAGATCCTGATGGGGGCGCGTATCTGCATAAGCTGTATTTAACAGAAGGCGGTGTGGCTACCAGCGGCGATTATCAGCGTTATTTTACGGTAGATGAGGTCAACTACCATCACATTATTAATCCGCAAACTGCTATGCCCACCACTTTGTGGCGCAGCGTTAGTGTGGTGTGCCCGGATCCGGGATTGGCGGATGTCCTTTCTACAGCCTTGTTTGTGCTGCCCTTGCAGCAAGGAAAGCAGCTGGCTGCCAAGGTGCAGGCAGAGGCAATGTGGCTGGACTATAGCGGGCAGCAATTCTATACAGATGGCTTTGATAGCATGATTTCCAAGTAAAATAAAACGCCTGCGACAGTTGTGTCGTAGGCGTTTTGCTATATTACAAAAAGGGATTATACATACATGGGGAACTTGCTGCAGATATCTGCAACGGTTGCCTTTACTTCCTCGGTAGTGCCTTCGAAGTCACGGGCGGTCAGGGCGATGCAATGGGCGATGCGCTTCATTTCCTCGACGCCTAAGCCGCGGGTGGTAACGGCAGCAGTACCAATACGCACACCGCTGGTGACAGAGGGCTTCTCGGGATCACCGGGGATGGCGTTCTTGTTCAGGGTGATGTGGTTCAGATCGCACTTGATCTGCAGATCCTTACCGGTGATATTCATAGGACGCAGATCAGCCAGCATCAGGTGGTTATCGGTGCCGCCGGTGATCAGGTCAAAGCCTTCTTCCAACAATGCAGCTGCCATAGCCTTGGCATTGGTGACAACATTTGCTGCATAGGTCTTAAACTCGGGCTTCATAGCCTCGCCGAAGCAAACAGCCTTGGCTGCGATCACATGCTCCAGAGGACCGCCCTGTGTGCCGGGGAATACGGCGGAATTGAGCTTCTTAGCATATTCTTCCTTTGCCAAGATCAAACCGCCTCTGGGGCCACGGAGGGTCTTGTGGGTGGTGGTGGTCACGATGTCTGCATAAGGCACAGGACTCTGATGTGCGCCGCCTGCTACCAGACCGGCAATGTGCGCCATATCTACCATCAAAATCGCACCGACTTCATGGGCAATGTCAGCAAAGATCTTAAAGTCGATTGCACGGGGGTAGGCAGAAGCACCTGCGATCATCAGCTTAGGATTGCATTTTTTCGCCATATCCCGAATCTGGTCATAGTCAATGAGGCCGGTTTCGTGATTGACATCATAGGACACAACATTGTAGTACTTGCCGGAAATGTTGGCGGGGCTGCCATGGGACAGGTGACCGCCGTAGGCAAGACTCATACCCATCATGGTATCGCCGGGCTGCAGCAGCGCCAGCTGAACAGCCATGTTTGCCTGTGCGCCGGAGTGGGGCTGGACATTGGCAAACTCTGCGCCAAACAGAGCCTTTGCTCTCTGAATGCACAGATCTTCCAGTTCGTCCACATGCTGGCAGCCACCGTAGTAACGCTTACCAGGCAGACCCTCAGCATACTTGTTGGTGAGGACAGAGCCCATGGCGGCAATCACGGCAGGGGAGGCGAAGTTCTCAGAAGCAATCAGCTCCAGACCATCTTTTTGACGGGTGAACTCCCGATCCATCATAGCAGCAACTTCGGGGTCGAAACCGGCTACAAATCCAATAGAATCAATAGGTTTTGCGTACATACAATAAGTCCTTCTTTCTTATTTATTTACAACAAAAGGCAGCCCTTGTGATCAAGGACTGCCTGGAATGGTTGCGAGTATCATGTCGCATCTCCGTCCATTTGCCTGAGAGATTCGGCTTTCGCCTTGCACCTTCGGCACACAACTCAATGTGTTCTCCAGAGAGTCCTCTGCTACCGGTCTTACACCCAATGGATGTACCTGAGACTGTTAATCCTTCGGTGGGCAAATGCCGCTTTCCCGGATAGCTTCATAGGATATTTGCTTGTATATTGACAGTATACATATTTTTTCTCTTTTGTCAACAGGGGAATTATTCCTGAACTTCCTCTTCTTCCGGGGAAGGCAGAGGTGTTTTGTTGACATATGCCATCAGCTCATCACCGGTAATGGTTTCCTTATTCAGCAGGAACAATGCTACCTCGTCTAAAAGCTGGCGGTTTTCTGTCAGAATGTTTTTGGCATCCTCGTAGCATTGCTGCAGCAGCTTCTTTACTTCCTTGTCCACCATGGCGGCAGTTTCCTGAGAACAGTCCAGATAGGTTTGGGCGTCCAGATACTGATTTTGCACGGTGGCAGGTGCCATGAGGCCCAGTTCGTCATTCATACCAAACTGTGCGATCATGCTCCGGGCCAATGCGGTAGCGCGCTGAATGTCATTGGAAGCACCGGTGGTCTTGGTGGAAAACACCACTTCTTCTGCTGCTCTGCCGCCAACTAAGATCCGCAGCTCTGTCATTAGTTCCTGACTGGTCTGCAGGTACTTTTCTTCCTCAGGCATCTGCATGGTATAGCCTAAAGCGCCGGAGGTGTGGGGGACGATGGTGATCTTGGAAACGGGTTTGGCATGCTTTTGAAGCGCTGCGATCAGGGCATGACCCACTTCGTGGTATGCAACCAGACGCTTTTCTGTGTCGGTGAGAATGGTGTTTTTCTTTTCTGTACCGGCAACAACTACCTCAAAAGAAACCAGCAGATCCTCTTGGCTCACTGCTTTGCGGCCCATACGCACAGCACGCAGAGCAGCTTCATTCACAAGGTTTGCCAGATCTGCACCTACAGCACCGGCGG
>JAZRCU010000200.1:0-1768 GCA_045659965.1 Faecousia sp. | reverse complement strand
TTGCAAAGGGTGATCTGGTAGGGCTGGCCGTTACAGGCGGAGGGAGAAAGCCGGGCGGTGTGTAAAATTGCGTCTAATTTCTCCTGTTCAATGGCTCGGGTGGGATCATAACTGCGGCAGGACTGTCTAGACTCGGCAATTTCTGTAAAATTCATAGGTGTGCGCTCCTTTCCGTGGCTTAACTTTTCTTTATTATAGCATAAATAAAAAACGGTTGCAATGGCTTACACAATACCCCCACCGGGGCACCGGTGGGGGTGTTGTGTAGCATTATTTGCGCAAGCACCGGACAGTCACGCGGCTGCCGCCGCCGGGGGTGCAGGTATACAAGGACAGGTCAAAGCCGCTGGCAATCATTTCTCGTGTGGCTTCTTTTGGTAGGGTTTCCAAAAGGGTGACCTCGTAAACATGTGCAACACCGGTTACATCGGTAAAAACAATGGTGTCTCCGGGCTGCAGCTGGGATAATCTGCCAAAATGGCTGTTATAGTTATGGGCCGCGATGACAAAATCAGACCCGTAATATGTTCCGTAATAATGGCAGGGTGCTTTTTTCAGCTTTTCATAGCTCCAATCTGCCAGCACCGGCAGCTCCAACTCCAAAACCGGGATGGCAAGGACACCGAAGCAGTCATATCCGTCAACAGAAATGGTGGGCATTTCGGTTTTGTTGTTTACAGAGGGCTGCTGGGAAAGGGTAGCTTGGGTCAGAATGTTTTGCACATCTTCCAATATGGTCTCGGTGGCGGTGGCGGCTTGCTGCGCCTCATACCGATTGTACACCACAAAGCCAATGGCGCCCAGCAGACACACAAGGCCCAGAACGATGCAGAGTATGCCCAGTCCCTTACCCATTTTGATCCCTCTTTTTCTGCAAAAGGATGCTTCCCAAAGCGATTAGCACCATTCCAAGGAGCGCCAGCACCGGGATGGGCCAGATCAGCTGACCGGTTTGGATCAAGGTGGGGGTGTTGGTGACGGTGAAGGTAAAATCCTTTTGGGAATAGGTGGCGGTGAAGCCCTTGGGGACATCTACTTCCTCCACCCGGTAAGCATCACTTTGGGGCATATCGGGATAAGTGATTTGCCAGTTGTTTGCTTCGTTCAGAACGGCAGTTTGCAGCACAGTATCATGGAGCATCAGCTGCACAGTGACGCTGTCAGCGCCCTTTGCGGCATTGTCGGTGTTCCATATCTTTTTGATGGTGATGGATGTCAGCTTAGCTGCTTCTGTCTTGGGTGTGGCATTTACCTCATAAGTATAGCCATCGGCATTTTCTGCAGGCAGCGTTACCAAAAACGGGGTACAGGGGGCAAAGCCTTCCACAGTATTTGCCTGCCGGACAAAGTACAGACCCAGAGGCAGATCGGTGTATTTTGCGCTTCCCTGTGCGTCGGTGGTCTGGCTTACGTTTTCCACATCGGCCGAGGCGACATAGCTATCCAGCTTCATGACAAGCTGAGGATTGTCCAAGGCGATACCTGTGTTGGCAAAGGGCTCTGTGTACAGATAGTTTAAATTTCCATCTGTGTTGACGCCAACGGTGGCGATATGGTAAAGGCGCAGCTGCGCGCCGGGGATGGGAGTCTTATCGTAGGGATCTTGTAAGGTCACACAGATGGTGCCGGTTTTTTCCGGATCAAATGCACTTGCAGAAACACTGATCACAGAAGCAATCAGCATAAGCAAAGCAATCAAAACTGTTAAAAGCTTAGGGGACATGGACTGCGCCTCCTTCCTCTTTTTTCTTTTGGGGTGGTTTGGGGG
>JAZRCU010000199.1:0-1825 GCA_045659965.1 Faecousia sp. | reverse complement strand
CCGCATCCTCTTATTGATACTTTCCGGTTTTCTGTTCGATGGTCAGAATATCGCCTTCCGGGCGGTAGACTGCTTTGATGTAGGCGGATACCTTTGGCGCACCGGAGCGAACAGCAACCTTTAGACACTCTTTGGCAATGTCCATAAGTTCATCGTAGTTTTCTCCCTCGATCGTGGTTTCAAAAGCTCCGACCTGATAAGTAAGGCCAGTGCTTTGGATGTACACAATGACATCGTCCACGATACGACACACTTCTGCATCGGTTTCAACTTTTGGTAAAACTTGAATTGCAATACTTGCACTCATAATGCATCCTCCCAATTCAGAATGATTTCATCGGCGTGTGTTTCTATGGTTTTCCAGTTTTTTGCGGCACTGTCATCATATACTCCGACCACATAGTATCCTGCATCTTTTGCCGTCTGTACCGCATACAAAGCATCTTCATATACGGCGATTTCCTCTGGCATCGCATTTAGCTTTTGAGCAGATACATGGTACACAAGCGGGTTGCGTTTTCCGGCTCCTACCGTCTCACAGGAAAGCAAAAATTCAAAATACCCCCGCACTCCCAGCCGAGCTAAACAGGATTCCATCAAGTGTTCTGCCGTTGCCGATGCAACACACATACGGACACCTTTTTCGTGCAGCGTTTGCAAATATTTCTCCACACCTGGTTTCAAAGGTATATCTTTCCTGTAATGTTCGTCCATCATGGCGTTCATTTCTGCCTCTGGGTCACCGGTCAGGCCAAATTCCTGTACGAACAGAGCTGCGGATTCAGACATAGTCATGGGCTTGATTTGCTCTAAAATATCTGTTGGGATATTCGTTACCCCCTGGCTGGTTAAATACTCTGAAGCAAGATTCTTCCAGAAAATCATAGAGTCAATCAGCGTCCCATCCATGTCGAAGATGGCAAACTGTTTATCCATGGGCAACCATCTCTTTTGCGAGTTCCAGAAGCTGTGCGGTTGCTTTTCCGGGATTTTCAGCCGCAAAGATAGCCGAGACTACTGCAACACCATCCACACCACTGCCAGACAACTCCATCAGATTTTTGCCGTTAACACCGCCGATGGCAACCACAGGGATCGAAACGGCACTGCTGATTTCCTTCAGTTTTTCTACTGTCAGATTTCTTGCATTTTTCTTGGTGCTTGTTCCAAAAACAGCTCCGACACCGATGTAGTCTGCGCCTGCATTTTCTGCAGCAATTGCTTCCTCCACAGTTCCGGCAGAGATACCAAGGATTTTGCCTGTACCGATCATGCTACGAATGTCTCTGCCCTTAATGTCGGACTGACCCACATGGACACCATCCGCATCGATTGCTAATGCAATTTCTACGCTATCATTGACTACATAAGGAACCTTGTGCCGAGCGCACAAATCTTTCAGTTTTGCGGCTTCGACTTCAAATGCATTGGCATCCAGATCCTTTTCACGGATTTGAAGAAAAGTTGCACCATTGGCTAACACATCCTCGCAGACGGAGAGCAAAGTCTGCCCTTCTTTCAGCCAGCTCTGGTCGGTCACAGCATAGAGCAGCATGCCCTTGCGAATTTCGTCAGTTGTAAATTGCATAATGTACTCCTTTTTCCAGTTGTTCTTCAGTCAAATTAAACACTGCGTCAATCAGATCATTTCGGAAAGTAGCGTTGCCGGTTCCGTTGTAAAGTCGTTTTGCTTCGGCAACCTCGCCGCTGATGCCCATAGCTGCCATTGCAGCGCAAGTTGCAAGGAAAGAGTCTTTGCAAGCTCCACAGAATGCACCAATCAAAGATGTCAGCATACAGCCGCTGCCGGTAATACGAGCCATGG
>JAZRCU010000198.1:0-5659 GCA_045659965.1 Faecousia sp. | reverse complement strand
TTTGGGGCGGATGTACGGCTGGCTGGACAGCTTGTGGTGTGGACAACCTTGGTCTCTACAGTGAGTATTTTCCTATTCTGCTTTGTGTTAAAAGCAGTTGGCGTATTTGCTTAAAATATGAAATAACCCTCCCGGGAACCGGGAGGGTTTGTGTTTTGTATTAGCCAGCCTGTGTTTTCAGCATGTCGATCAGGGTGTCAGCGCAGAGCTCTGCGTGACCCTTTTCGAAACGGGCAGCGACAACTTCGTAGCCCTTGGTTTCCCAAACATCAGAATCGGGGAAGTAGCCCAGATTAGAGTTGGTCAAAGAGCAAATGAAGGTGGTCTTGAAGGGAGAGCCTTCCCGGATGTCCTTGCCATTGGTATCGAACATCTCGTATCCGGCGGTGGCAAAGGCAATGTCGCCGAAGGATACGGCAGTCAAAGGAATGTCGTAGGTCTCGCCATTTTTCTTCAGGTATCTTTCCCGGTACTGAATAGCGGTGACATCATGCTCAGTATCCAGATTGTAGTCCAGAATGACCTGTGCTTTTTCGGCGGCGGTCTTTGCGGCAGTATAGTACTGCACAGCCAAGAGACGGTTAGGGGAATCCTGAATGACCTTACCTGCTACGATGGTTTGGGAGATCTTTACGTCAGTGCCCACTTCTACAGCGGTTTCTGTGGACAAAGCTTCCTGGATCTTGGTTACCAGCTGGTTGCCAATGACCTTCCAGTCCAAGGTGATACCGCCCAGCTTATCCTGCAGGTTAATATTGCCGGATGCGCCCATGAAGAAAGCAAAATGAACACCCATGGTGCTTTCCACACCCTGACGGGTCACGCCAATATAGTCAGCGGAAATAGCACCCTTGATGGTGGTGGCGCCGTGGGCAGCGTGGGCCTGCCAGTTAACCAATACGATATCCTTTTTCTCATCACCACGGTCAAAGCGAATGGTCCGCAGTTCGGGATCGGCTTCACTTTCCCGGGTGGTGACGCCCTTGACTACGGTTTCGTGCATGTTTAGGCATCTTCCGGTCTTGATGTCAATGTATCGGCGGACAAAGGCCATGCCGGTGGTATCGGTGGTGCTGGTGTATGCAGTTGCAGGAGCAAGGTCCAACAGAGCGTCTTTTGTAGCAGAAAGAATGCCCTGATAAGCAAGCTCGCGCCATTCAATGATCCCTTCCTTGTTGGTGCTTTGCGCAGCAGGAGCATTATGGGTGTGCATAGCGTTCAGCACAACATTTTCCTTAGGGATGCCGTAAGCAGTTTCAATACGCTTTGCAGCCTCGGGATAGAAATCATCGGGGATGTTTTTCATGTCCATAGAGAACAGCAGCGCAACATCTGTGCCATCAGAAACAGCAATACAGGTGGCGTAGAGATTGTCAGCCACATACTCACCGATGCTGGCGTCTACAGGGATAGGCAGCTTGGTGGGGGTGATGTTAGCTCTGCCAAAGCCAGCAGTAAAGCCCTCCGGCAGCTGCACAGTGCCTTCGCCTAACTGGGCACCTTCTGTTTTAGCAGAATCCTTTGCTTCACCGCAGGCTACCAGAGAAAAGACCATTACGGTTACCAGCAAAAGGGTCAAAATCCGTTTCATATTTTTCATAAGAGTACCTCGCTTTTTATGAAATATCCAGCATCATTATAGTACCACAGGCACAAAAAAAGTCAAGATTTTGCGGTGGAAAGAAAAGACCCTCCCGGCTTTCACCGGGAGGGTCAATAGGGATATGATTAGCCGGCCTGAGCCTTCAGCATGTCGATCAGGGTGTCAGCGCAGAGCTCTGCGTGGCCCTTTTCGAAACGGGCAGCAACGACCTCGTAGCCCTTGTTATCCCAGATGTCAGAATCGGGGAAGTAACCCAGGTTGCCGTTGGTCAGGGAGCAAACGAAGGTGGTCTTGAAGGGAACACCATTGCGGATGTCCAAACCGTTGGTATCGAACATTTCGTAGGGAGCGGTGGCAAATGCGATCTCACCGAAGGATACAGCAGTCAAAGGAATGCTATAGGTCTCGCCATTTTTTAACAGATACTTTTCGCGGTACTGAATAGCGGTGACATCATGCTCGGTATCCAAGTTGCATTCTGCAATGATCTGCTCTTTTTCAGCAGCGGTGGCTGCAGCAGAATACCGCTGAGCGGCCAAGATACGATCGGGAGTTTCCTTAATGACCTTACCCTCGATAACGGTGTGGGAGATCTTCACGTCGGTGCCGACCTCAATGGGAGTCTCAGCAGCCAAAGCTTCCTGAACCTTGCCAACCAGATTTGCGCCCAGTTCGTCCCAAGCCAGGCTAGCGCCGCCCAGCTTATCCTTCAAAGCGATGTTGCCGGAAGCACCCATAAAGAATGCAAAGTGGGCATCCACAACAGATTCTACACCGGCGCGGGTCACACCGACATAGTCAGCAGAGATCTGACCGGCAAGGGGAGTTGCGGCGCTGGCAGCATGCGCCTGCCAGTTGACCATCACGATGTCCTTTTTCTCACCACGGTCAAAGCGGATGGTGCGCATCTCGGGATCAGCCTCGGTTTCCCGGACACACAGACCCTTGGAAACGGTTTCATTCATGTTCAGGCATCTGCCGGTCTGGACATCCAGGTAACGGCGGACATATACCATGTCGGTGGTGTCAGATCTGCCGGTGTAAGCAGTAGCAGGAGCCAGGTCCTCCATAGCAATTTTGGCAGCTTCCAAAATGCCCTGATAAGCAACCTCGCGCCACTCAATGACGCCGGCCTTCTTAGGGCTCTGAGCAGCAGGTGCGTTGTGAGAGTGCATAGCGTTCAGAACAACGTTTTCCTTGGGGATGCCGTAAGCAGCGGTAATACGCTTTGTAGCTTCGGGATAGAAATCCTCGCTGGGGATGTTCTTCATATCCATGGAGAACAGCAGAGCGATATCAGTACCGTCGGACACGGCGATACAAGTTGCGTACAGCTTGTCATGGACGACGTTAGCGGTCTGGGTATCAGTTGCAACAGGCAGTGTTGTGGGGGAGATGTCAGCTCTGCCGTAGCCAGCAGTAAAGCCCTCGGGCAGCTGCACAGTACCTTCGCCGATGACAGCACCGGTGCCGGACTTCTTTGCTTCACCGCAGGCAACCAAGGACAGTACCATCACGGCTACCAGCAGAAGGGTTAAAATACGTTTTACATTTTTCATAGTTTTTCCTCGCTTTTTTGAAAGAATCGAAAGTTCCCTTACTTAGATATAGTATCACAATCACAAAAAATGTCAAGAATTTACTGCGTAGTTTGTACAGAATGTATTTATTGTGGATAGGTTTTTGTGAGGGTAAATTTTTTGTTTTTTACGCTGATTTTAATGGAAGCTTCAAGGATTTTACAGTTTATTCTTGACAAAGAACGATCAAGCTGGTTAAACTGAATATGAAAAACAAAACAGTAATCTATGATACATGTTTTGATAAAATCAGTATATGATGTAATGATATTATAAGGAGGAAATAAAAATGAAATATGTATGTGATGTTTGCGGCTGGGTCTACGACGAAGCAGAGGGTTATCCCGAGGGCGGCATTGCTCCCGGCACCAAGTGGGAGGATGTTCCGGAAGATTTTGAGTGCCCCTTGTGCTATGTAGGCAAGGATCAGTTCTCCGAAGAATAAAAAATGCTGACCCGGGAAATTCACGGGTCAGCATTTTTTATCTCTACGGCATAAGGGGCAGGATTTTTGCCCATACTGAAAGCTGAAGGAGATGGTGGCAAAATGAAACATAAGTGGATGATCCCTTTGGGATTGGGTTTGACAACGGCGGGCATTGGGCTTTCCTTGGCGGTCACCGGGCAGCTGGTGGCGGTGGCTTTGGACAGAAATGCCCCGAAACTTATGAAGCATCTGCAATCCCGGCTTACAGGATCGGGCCAGTTGGGACAGCTGTCCAGACTGCAGGACATGGTATCCGGGCATTTGCAGGAGGTCGGCTGCTGCAAGGTGACCCTGACGGCCCGGGACGGGGAACGGCTTACCGGGCATTTGTGGCATTGTAAGGATGCCAAGCGAACGGTGCTTTGCATGCACGGCTGGCGGTCGGAGTGGTCCAGGGATTTTGGGATGATCGCAGAGTTTTTATTCCATAACGGCTGTAATGTGTTATTTGCTGAGCAACGTGGACAGGGAGGAAGCGGCGGCAGCCACATTTGCTTCGGCTTGCAGGAACGCTATGATTGTCTGGATTGGATCTTTTATTTAAATCGGAATGGTTTTTCACATTTGCCTATGTATTTGGCCGGGATCTCCATGGGGGCTACCACGGTGCTTATGGCAACAGGCTTTCCACTGCCATCCAATGTCCACGGGGTGATCGCAGACTGCGGCTACACCTCTCCGGAGGAGATTTTCTGCCACGTGGCCAAGAACAATCTGCATATACACTACGGAAAGCTTAGGAAGGCCTTGGTATGCCGCCTTTGCCGCAGGCGGCTTCGGGAAGATCCGAATAGCTATTCCTGCCAGCAGGCCCTCAGACAATGCCGGGTGCCGGTGCTATTCATCCACGGCACGGAGGATACCTTTGTTCCAATTTCCATGACTTATGAAAATTATAAAGCTTGTGCCGGACCAAAGGAACTGTTTGTCGTGCCCGGCGCGGGCCATGGTACCAGCTATCTGGTGGATGGTCCGGGCTATGAAAAACGGTTGCTGGAATTTTTCCGCCAATATGATTGAATTTCCCGGATTGCAAGTGTATAATGAGTACAACTTGTGATCATGGGAGAGATATTCTTGCGAATTATAGATTTTCATTGCCACGTATATCCCGAGGCCATAGCACAAAAAGCGGCCCAGAGTGTGCGGGATTTTTACGGTCTTGGCAACGATGCCATGGATGGCAAAGTGGACACCTTGCTGACCTTAGGCCAGCAGGCTGGGATCACCGACTACGTGATTTTGCCGGTGTCTTTAAAGCCGGAACGCACCCGGCATATCAACCAGTTTATTTTAGATCAGGTGGCAGAGCATCCTGAATTTATCGGTTTTGGTACAGTCCATGCTGCCCAAGCGGATCTTATGGAGGAAGTGAAGTTTATTATTTCCAATGGGCTTCGGGGCATTAAAATGCACCCGGATTCTCAGGTGTTTCCCATTGACGATCCCCGGTTGTTTCCTGTGTATGATGCCTTCCGGGGCAGAGGCCCGGTGCTGGTGCATATGGGCGATACCCGGTATAATTACTCCCACCCCCAAAGACTGCGCCGGATCTTGGATCTGTTTCCGGGCTTGCAGGTGATCGCTGCCCACTTTGGGGGCTATAGCATGCAGGAGATCGCCTTCGATTTTCTAAAGGATACAGATTGCTATTTCGATGTGTCCTCTTCCCTGATGTTTATGCAGCCGGGAGAAGCGGAAAGTTATGTAAACCGATATGGCGCGCACCGTTTCTTATACGGCGGAGATTTCCCAATGTGGAATCCTGTGGAGGAAATGGAGCGGTTTAACCGCCTGTCGCTGACAGAAACCCAACGGGAGCAAATCTTCCACGAAAACGCAGAACGTTTGTTGAAATTATAATGAAACACCCCAAAAGCAAAAGCTTTTGGGGTGTTTTTATATGCAATTAGAAGCCCAGAGGATAGGTCCAGCCCATGGAGTCCTCCACAACGCCGGTCTGCATGCCGTAGAGGTTATCATACAGCT
>JAZRCU010000197.1:0-4699 GCA_045659965.1 Faecousia sp. | reverse complement strand
GAAACTGATGTCAGTTGCCTTGGGGCGGTTGACTATTTTATGAGAACTGGTATAATATTTTATAATTCTAAAGACAAAAACGGAGGAGTGCCAGATGCGCGGAATACCGTCCTTGATTACAGATATTCGAAAGAAAGTGTTTACAGAAGTGGCCAGAATGGCATATGCTGGGAATGGCTATGACAAGGTGGATGATCTGCCTTATGTGATCGTGCCCGGTGATCAGCCTCTGCACCGAGAGTCTGTATTTTTGGAGCGGGCCATTGCCAGCGAGCGTGTGCGCTTGGCTATGGGCTTAAATATCAATCCTATTCAGACTCGCCATATGATGACGGAAGGAATGGACCACGCTGCAGTTGCGGAACAGTATTATGAGCCGCCGCTGATCAATATTATTCCCTATGCTTGCCATGCTTGCCCCACAAAGCAGTATCGGGTGACAGAGAATTGCCAGAATTGCTTGGCTGCTTCCTGTCAAAAGGTCTGCCCCAAAGATGCAATTCGGTTTGTCAATGGCAAGAGCTTTATTGACCCTGAAAAATGTATTAAGTGCGGTAAGTGCGCAAAGGCCTGCCCCTATAATGCCATTATCCATATGGAGCGACCCTGTCAGGCAGCTTGTGGTATGGACGCCATTGAATCTGATGAACACGGCCGGGCGAAGATCAATCAAGACAAATGTGTTGCCTGCGGTCAATGTCTGGTCAGTTGTCCCTTTGGTGCGATCGTAGATAAGGGACAGATTTTCCAGGTGATCACTTCTATTTTGAAGGGTGATCAGGTTATCGCCATTGTAGCTCCGGCCTTTATCGGTCAGTTTGGCAAATTTTCTACACCCGGCAAGTTTGTATCTGCCATGAAGGTACTGGGTTTTGATAATGTGGTAGAGGTTGCGGTTGGCGCAGATATGTGTACCATCGAAGAAGCCAAAGACTTTGTGGAGAAAGTTCCTCAGCATCAGAATTATATGGCGACCTCTTGCTGCCCGGCATGGCATTCTATGATCCATAAGTTGTTCCCGGATCAGTCCGGTAATATTTCTATGACATTGACCCCTATGGTCTTTACGGCCCGGCTGATGAAAAAGAAATATCCGGGCTGCAAAGTGGTGTTTGTTGGTCCTTGTGCTGCGAAGAAGCTGGAAGCAATCAGGGAAGATATCCGCTCTGATGTGGACTTTGTGCTGACCTTTGAGGAACTGATGGGTATGTTCCAAGCCAAGGATGTGGACTTTGAAACAATCCCGGAACATGAAACTCTCAACGAGGGCACAGCTGCTGGCCGCGGATTTGCGGTGTCTGGCGGTGTAGCCAAGGCGGTTGAGAATATGATCAAGAAGAATGATCCGGATGCGCAGGTGCTGACTGCCCGGGCAGAAGGCTTGCGGGAGTGCCGAAAGCTCATGACGCTGGCAAAGGCAGGTAAGTACAATGGCTATCTGCTGGAGGGCATGGCTTGCCCCGGCGGCTGCGTGGCAGGCGCAGGAACGCTGTTGCCTGTGGAACTGGCATCCGCCGTTGTGGGACGCTATCAGAAGGAAGCGGATCGGGAAGATCCTACCCAAAGCGCTTACCGGGATCAAGGCGAAAAGCTGGACTAAATAAAAAGATAAAAACATATTGATAAAAAGATATCGAAAGTATTGATTTTTGTTTCTGCATATACTATTATAATTATAGGAAAAAAGACTGGCGAAAAGGAGTGTATGTTATGAGCAAAATCAGCGTAATTGGCGCAGGCAGCGTGGGCTCTGCGGTAGCAAATGACCTTATGATCCAGGGGATCGCTGACGAGATCGTATTGATCGACATCAATCAGAAAAAAGCAGCGGGTGAAGCGTTGGATATTTATCAGGGAGCGTCTTTCTGCGCCCCGGCCATCGTTCGCGCCGGCGATTATGAAGATGCTGTGGGCTCTGACATTGTGGTGATCACCTCCGGTGTACCCAGAAAACCGGGGATGACACGTTTGGATCTGGCCCAGACCAATGTGGATATCCTGAAACAGATCACCCCCAAGATCGTTGCCGCAGCACCGGATGCCATCTATATCATTGTATCCAATCCTGTGGATATTTTGACCTATGTGTTTTGCAAGATCTCTGGGTTGCCGGAAAATCAGGTGATCGGTTCGGGAACGATTTTAGATACCAGCCGTTTGCAGTCTGCATTGGCAAAACAATTTCACATCAGTCCGCGAAATGTCCATGCTCATGTGTATGGCGAGCACGGTGATACGGCATTTGTACCTTGGTCCTTGGTCCATATTGCCAACAATCACATTGCCGATTATCGGGATAACAGCCCGGATAAGGAACTGATCGAGTGGAATGGGGATTATGCCCAGATCGAAGAGTTCGTCAAAAAATCCGGTGGCCTCATTATTGAAAATAAGGGTGCTACTTTCTACGCAGTGGCGATCTCTGTTTGCCATATTTGTAAGTGCGTGCTTAGTACGGCTTCTACGGCTTTGACAGTTTCTACCATGTTCCACGGGCAATACGGCATTGAAGATGTGTGTATGTCTGTGCTGACCCTGGTGAATGAACATGGCGCCAGAGGCATGATACAAAATCCGCTGACACCGGAAGAGACCCAAAAGCTGCGTATGAGTGCAGAAAAATTAAAAAGCGTAATTGCGCAACTGGATATTTAACAGCCTAGTGCCGATCCTTGTTGGGGATCGGCATATGCTTGCGTTTTGTAAGGAGTAACCCGTGGTAGAATATAATGATATTTATGACAAAGAGAAAAAATTAACCGGACGTATTCACCGTCGGGGAACACCTTGGAGAAAAGGGGAGTACGGGCTAGTAGTTTGTGTGTGGGTCTATGACGGGCAGGGCAAATTGCTTATGACCAGGCGGGCAAAGGAAAAGTCCTTTGCCGGCACGTGGGAAAATTCCGGTGGCGCGGCGAAGGCAGGAGAGAGCAGCCGTCAGGCGATTGCCAGAGAATTGTTTGAGGAAACAGGTATCCGCGCAGAAGAACATGAGTTTGAACTTTTGGAAACGACCCGGGATAAAAACTGCCATTATGATTTTTACTGTCTGAAGCGTCAGACTCCTATGGAACAAATCTGCCTGCAACCCGGAGAAACAGACGATGCCAAATGGGTCAGCTTTGATCAAATTCACCGGATGGTGGAGCAAGGGCAGATCTGTCAGATCATTTCCATGCAGTTCTTGCGGCAGGAGCCGGAATTGAAGAAGAGGCAATCTGCACAAGAATAAAGGGTGATTTTTGGGGAAATCGTCAAAAAGATTTTTCTTGTAATTAAATACCATTTCGATGTATAATGAAAAAAAGCGTTTTTCATTATCCGGCTGAAAACGCTATGGCCGGATGGAAAAACGCTTTTTTATTGATTGGAGGTTTTGAAGATGATTACATTGATGGATTTGCCCAATCGCCGTGGCGGCGTGCCGCTGCGTGTGGCGCAGGGCCATTTTGCTACTAACCATAGCCACATCAATTATTATGTGGATATTACCTTTCATAAGACCCGGCTGGGTGAGGCGAAAGCCATGGCAAACCAGTTGGTGACACGGTTTAAGTCTACTATTTTGGTAGATACCATTTTGTGCTTGGATGGCACGGCGGTGATCGGTACATGCTTGGCGGAGGCTTTGACGGATAGCGGTTTTAAGAATATGAACCGCAACGGCACGATCTATGTGCTAGAGCCTGAGTATAATGCCAACAGCCAGATGATCTTCCGGGATAATGTGAAGCCTTTGATCAAGGGCAAGAATGTTTTGGTGCTGATGGCCAGCTTGACCACTGGCTTTACTGCAAAGCGCAGCATCGAGGCGATTGGTTATTACGGCGGTTATGTGGCTGGTGTTGCGGCATTGTATAGTGCGGTGAAAAATACTGGTGATTATCCTGTGGCATCTGTGTATGCGCTGGAGGACTTGCCGGGCTATGCTAGCTATGACTATCGTGACTGTCCTTACTGCAAGGCTGGACAGAAGATTGATGCGCTGGTCAATAGCTTTGGTTATTCCGGCATTTGATCATATAGAAAACGAACAAGGCCAAGGGCTCACTTAAGCCCTTGGCCTTGTTTTATGCAATAAAAAAACCGGAGAAAACTCCGGAAAAAAGTGGGAATATTTCTTGACAAGAGGGGAGCGGTATGGTACAATGGTACTCCATACTGTGATAATATGCCCTTTTATGCATTCTTCCCAACATGAGCATATTACCACAGGCGGATGCGGTTGTCAAGAGAAAATTTTGTTTTAATGACAACGCATCCAAGCGTATCAAAGTAAGCAACACATCATTCCGGCGTAAGCCGAAAGAAAGGCTGTGATGATCCATATGGCAATGGTCAAGGACCAATTGTTCGGCAAGACCATGCGTAAGTCTTACGCAAAGTACGAAGAGATCCTGGAAATGCCCAACATGCTGAAGATCCAGAAGGACTCCTACCAGTGGTTCCTGGAGGAAGGCCTGCGTGAAGTCTTCAAGGATGTTGGTGTGATTACCGATTTCTCCGGCAAGCTGGAGCTGAGCTTCCTGGATTACTCCATGGAAGATAAGCCCAAGTACACCATCGAAGAGTGCAAGGAGCGGGATGCTACCTATGCACGTCCCATCAAGGTTCGTGTTCGTCTGCGCAATACCGAAACAGACGAGATCAAAGAACAGGATATCTTTATGGGCGATTTCCCCATCATGACCAATGGCGG
>JAZRCU010000196.1:0-2720 GCA_045659965.1 Faecousia sp. | reverse complement strand
TTGCAGGTTCATACCAGGCTCGTACGCGATGCGGCTTCCCAAAAGGGAGTTCTCAACATCGTCGCACAACACCAGGTCTCCGCGGAAAGCGGGTCGTATGCGCCATGCCATTGGCGCGCGCCCGCAATCCTTAACCCCCAGCATCCACCCTAAACTGGGCGTAAAAAGCAGACACCAGGGACTTCATCGATGTGCCCTTCATAGGATTTTTAGGCCCTACCTGGGAATTGGTCGTTCTGACTAGGATACTGCACCGTCAAAATGTATATTATCACAGAATTTATGTATATTCAAGTATGATTTATATTTTTACATATTCTTTCATAGACACCTAAAGATGTTTCCAAAAACTGCATATTCCCCTATTCTCTTAAGAAAAAGCCACCGAAAACTACATAGCTTTCGGTGGCTTTTCAAATCATTATTTAATTATTTCTGCATAAAATGTGCATCTACAATGTCGCTGTGGGTCACAACGATCTGAATATCCTTTAGCTCTTCCTTAGAGAAAAACCGAAGTTCTCTGGATTCTGCGCTGCAAGTCAGCTGGGGCATTTGCTCCAATTCCAACAAAAACACAACGATCACCATCCGCCAGATGCTGCCATCCCGATAAGCCGCGATCCGCCCCGGCTCGCCATACACCCCCGCTTTTTCAAATCGCTCTTTTGGAATCCGCAAGCCTAACTCTTCATAGGTCTCCCGGACAATGGCCTGCAAGGGCGTTTCCTTCTTTTTCACGCCGCCGCCAACCAAACCCCATATATCGCAATCTCTGCGTTTTTCCAGCAGGATCTTTCCATCGCAAGTGATGATCGCATTTGCGCCTAAACGGGCAGGTCTCGTAGTTTTAGGCGCATTGGAATCCCCGCGGTAAAACGTTACAATCGCCACAATATCCACTCCTTTATACAGTATAGCGATATTATACTCAAACGAGTCTGTTTTGGCTACTTAAAATTCATCCGGCACAGGTTTTGTTACCCCTGTGCGTCTGGCTTTGTCCAAACCGCCGGCCATGTGCTCCTGTGGATTTTCCGCAAAGGCCGCCCGATGGATAATTTCCTCGCCATACTTATCTCGCAGCGCATCCACCGTTTCATCCAACCGCAGCTTTTTCTCATATTGCACCGCAGAAACCCCGGAAAACAGATCAAATTGCTGGTAAGGCTCCCGGGAAAGCCGGGTAACTTGTACCCCCAGCTGCCGCAGAGGTGTCACCCCATCCCAGGCCTCATCGAATATTTTACAGGCCTGACGGAAAATTTCCTGGGTAATATTTGTCGCCCCAGGCAGCACGCTCTGGTGAGAAAATTGTTGAAAAGACGTAGTGCGCAAGCTAACGCTGACGCAACCACCGCATTTGCCATCCTTGCGCATCCGCATTGCAACCGTCTCGCAAAGACTTAATAAAACCTGATGGGCATGGTCATAGGAGGCAACATCATTGGCTGTGGTGATAGAATTGCCGTAGCCCTTATTTTCCGTAGGCTCCGGCAGGACTGCCCCTGCATCCCGACCATTGGCAAAATGCCAGATGGTTTCTCCATGCTTTCCCAATCTGCGCCGCAGAGCGCTCACATCTGCCCGCGCCAAATCCCCAATGGTATAGATTCCCAAAAGCTTTAATTTTCGCTCTGTGGCAGGACCCACCAAAAACAGATCCCGTACCGGCAAAGGCCATAGTTTCTGGGGCATTTCCTCCGGGAATAATGTGTGGACTTTATTGGGCTTTTCAAAATCTCCTGCCATCTTAGCCAGCAGCTTGTTGGTGGAAATACCGATATTAACCGTAAAGCCCAGCTCTTCCCAAATCCGCTGCCGCATTTTCTCCGCAGCCAATCTGGGCGGCCCGAAGATCCGCTCTGTTCCGGTCATATCCACCCAAGCTTCATCAATGGAATACTGCTCCACACAGGGGCTAAACTGCCGCAACATCTGCACAAAATGCCGGGAGGCTTCCACATATAAACTGTAATCCGGAGGCACAACCATCAGCTCCGGGCATTTTTCCAGCGCCTGAAATAAAGGCTCACCTGTTTGGATGCCGTATTTTTTCGCCGGAGTACTTTTGGCCAGAATAATACTATGCCGGGAAGCTTTGTCCCCAGCCACCACCGAAGGCACTTCCCTTAGATCTAAGCTTTCACCCAATACCTTGATCCGGTACGCTGCCGTCCAAGACAAAAAGGCGCTATTGGCATCCACGTGAAAAACGATCCGCTTAGCCATATCAATACACCTTCCTTAACATGCACCAGCTATGGCTGCGAATGGTGTACTTAAGTTCAAAAAGCCACGCTCTTTCTTTTACTGTTGCCCGGCACAAAAACACCACCGCTTCGATCCCTACATAGCTGATAGGTTTGCTGCTGACCACCTCATCTATATCCACCCGAAGCAGCTGATGCTGCTCGTCTTCCATCTGTAACCGTAAGGGACGAATATCCCCATTGGCGCTGCATACAGAGATCACATCTACCGGACAATACCTTTGTTGCATATTCCTCCCCCTTTCCCATTTTCTTTATTATAGTACATTTGTTCGATATAAGCAAGTGTAATTTTCCGGTTGCCCATAGAAACAGGATTTGGTATAATGAGAAAAAAGGAGGGTTTGCCATGCTCAAATACCCCTGCCTCGTACTCGATCACGATGATACTGTGGTGCAAAGCGAAGCCACCATTAACTATCCCTTTTTCTGCTACATTCTGGATCA
>JAZRCU010000195.1:0-1880 GCA_045659965.1 Faecousia sp. | reverse complement strand
AACCTTTACGCCTTTCTGAAGAAGTATGATGTGAAGCTGGTTCTTGTAGCACCACAGCACGTGAAGCACAGCAAAGAGATGGACGACAACACACAGAGGAAAGACGATCGAAAGGACCCGATGGTAATCGCAAAGCTGGTTCCGGAAGGTCGATATCTGGAACCTTATATTCCAGAAGGGGTTTATGGGGAACTCAGAGCAGCATTCAATCGACGCTGTGATCTGTCAGAAGCTCTGACGCGGAACAGCAACAGGATGATTCGCTGGTTTGACATTCATTTTCCGGAATACAGAACAGTGTTTAAGGATTCTGGCGCTCTTTCCGGGCTCATGGTGCTGAAACGAGCACCACTTCCAGCGGATATATTGGAACTTGGCGCTAAAGGAATATGCCAGATCTGGCGTGAAGCCAAACTCCGGGCCATAGGAGAAAAACGGGCACAGCAACTGGTAGACGCAGCCACACAAAGTATTGGATTGAAAGGTGGTACAGCTGTCCGGCAGGAACTATGGCAGTTGATGGAAGAACATGAAATGCTGGCTAAACAGTACAACGACATTATGTCGCTGATTGAAGAATTGCTGGCACAGATTCCGGGGGCAGAAAGGCTTCTCAATGTGCCTGGTGCAGGGATCGTAACGGTAGCGGGTTTCCTGTCCGAGGTTGGTGATATCAGCCGGTTTACGGATCCAAAGCAGATTCAGAAGCTGGCGGGATTAGCCGTAGTAGAAAACAGCTCAGGGAAACGGAAGGGATTACCAGGAATCAGTCGTAGAGGACGCAGCCGGCTGAGATGGGTACTGTATCTGGCAGCGATGAGTATGGTAAAGAACAACAAGGAACTGAAAGCGTATCATTTGCACTATACGACCCGGAAAAAGAACCCACTGAAGAAGATGCAATCGTTGATGGCCATTGCAGGAAGGATTGCCCGCATCTTTTACGGTATACTGAAGAATGAGACTGATTATGATCCGGCGATCGTAATGCGGGATTTCAATAAAGGAAAGGCAGCGTAAAGAAAATGGATTATATGGCAACCAAATTGGCCGCTTTTTCCAGCGGCGCGCCGCCCCCCTAGGGGGGCTCTTGATGGGGCGGTTGCTCCTCCCTAGGATCTGGAGCACTTAATAGTTTGATTGCTATGCACAGATTACGTCCACTCCAAAGAGTGCTGTGCTTGAGGCAATGGGAATTCCAGCAGATGGGTTAGATGTCAGCGTGGGTAGTTACTTGGGGCTTGACCTCGTTGAATAGCATTGCTGACGCCCAGGCTATGGACAGGCAGTACGATGGAAGTTAGGGCTCAGACCCTGTTGGACACGGGAGTTTCGCTGCCGTAGCAATGGATGGGCATTTGAAGACCCAATGTGACGACGTTGTGTTTTCTGAACCCGTTCGGAGCTATTTGAGGGCACTTGATGCGAAAAAATGCCCATAGCCGAGGCTCATCTGCTGTAATTCTCATTGCCTAGGAAGAAAAAATCCTTGATAGTCAACGATTTTCGCTTGACATTATGGGGAGAGGAATTATAGGCTTGAATATGGAATTCAGAAAACTATAATGATAGTTGGATAGTTCAATTAGGAGGATGATTCCTATGGCAGAAACCATCTCTTCCCTGATCGCACCTGACAACCACTGGGCGCTGCTGGCCATCCTGTTTGCATCCACATTTCTGGCCATCTGGCTGGAACAGAAGTACAAGTGGGCGGCCAAAATCTCCGGAGCGATTATCACGCTGGTGCTCGCCATCGCCCTGGTGAACCTCCATGTGATTCCGGCGGAAGCGCCTGTCTTTGACGATATCGTCTGGGGCTATGCCGTACCGATGGCGATTCCGCTGCTCCTGATCCGGACGAACCTTAGGAAGATGCA
>JAZRCU010000194.1:0-2484 GCA_045659965.1 Faecousia sp. | reverse complement strand
AGGCTTCTTCTGGGATTTCCAAGTACAGAAAAATCTATCACGAAACGTTATCTCCTTTCACAAAAATGGGAGCTATTCACCACCAAATATAGATGGTATCAAACGGTTACAAAAATACAACCCATAAAAGGATTGCTATGTCATTATAACAAAAAATTCAAAAAAGTCAAGTCTTTGCCGAAAACTACCATAAAACGACAACTTTTTGTATAAATATTCGCTATATTTTATGTAAACCGCACCCCAAAATATACCCCTTCTCCGGCTCAAAAAACACAACCTCTTGTGGATTTGGTTACATTCGTTTACATAACTCGACAAATTATGTAACACTCTGAAAAATGTGCAATCTTCATAATTGTGGTGGCTTATTTTCTCCGGAACGCCCCTCTTTTTTCTAATCTTCCACCCTTGTAAAGGGATTGACACCAAAGGGGTTTTGTGTTATATTTCTCTATGAAAAAGGCTGTGATAAAGACATGCGTTTCGGGAAAGATTCCAAGAGAGGAGCCGCTTGGTGAAAAGGCTCTGAACCCCTGCCCCTGACGATACCACTTTTGAGCCATTGGTTGGAAATAGCCAATCGGGTGCGCCCGTTAAAGCGTCAATGAGTGGCGGATACGTCCGCAACCAGGGTGGAACCGTGGAATACATGATATATTGTATCCCACCCCTGATTTTTCAGGGGTGGGATTTTTTATCCCTTGCCCCAAATAAAAGGAGGGTCTATTATGTCCGAAGAAAATCTGTACACCTTTGAAAACCCCGAGTACCGGAAAACCTACTGGCACACCTGCTCCCACATCATGGCTCAGGCTGTAAAGCGTCTGTGGCCGGAAGTGCAGCTGGCCATCGGTCCTGCCATTGAGGAAGGCTGGTACTACGATTTCGATGCTCCCTTCTCCTTCACCCCCGAGCATCTGGAAAAAGTGGAAGCCGAGATGAAGAAGATCTGCAAGGAGCGTGTCCGTCTGGAACGCAGTGAAAAGCCTCGCGCGGAAGCCATCAGCTATATGGAGTCTATGAACGAGCCTTACAAAGTAGAACTGATCCAGGATCTGCCTGAGGATGCCGTGATCAGCTTCTACACCCAAGGTGAGTTTACCGACCTGTGTGCCGGTCCTCACTTGGATCACACCGGCCGTGTCAAACACAATGGCTTTAAGCTGACCAAGTCCTGCGGTGCTTATTGGAGAGGTGACTCCAGCCGGAAGATGCTGCAAAGAATTTACGGCATCGGTTTCCCCAGCAAGGAAGAGCTGGAAGTCTATCTGGAGGCTCAGGCTGAGGCGCTGAAGCGCGATCACAACAAGCTGGGCCGGGAGCTGGAATTCTTTACAACCGTCGAGGAGATCGGCCAAGGCCTGCCTATCCTGCTGCCCAAGGGCGCCAGAGTCATCCAGACCCTACAGCGTTGGATCGAGGACGAAGAACAGAAGCGCGGTTATCTGCTGACCAAGACGCCCCTGATGGCCAAGAGCGACCTTTATAAGATCTCCGGCCACTGGGATCACTATCGGGACGGCATGTTCGTCATGGGCGATCCCGACGACGAGAGCAAAGAATGTTTCGCTCTGCGTCCTATGACCTGCCCCTTCCAGTATCAGGTCTACCTGAACCGGGCTCGTTCCTACCGGGATCTGCCTATGCGTTTAGGCGAAACCTCCACCTTGTTCCGTAACGAGGACTCCGGCGAGATGCACGGTCTGATCCGTGTCCGTCAGTTCACCATTTCTGAAGGCCATCTGGTGCTCCGCCCCGATCAACTGGAAGAAGAGTTCAAGGGTTGTCTGGAGCTGGCTAAGTACTGTTTGGAAACTGTTGGCATGCTGGAAAACTGCACCTTCCGCTTCAGCCAGTGGGATCCTGCCCGGGCCGGTGTTAAGTACGAGGGTACTGCCCAGCAGTGGGAGGAAGCACAGGCAGTTATGGGCGACATTCTGGATAAGCTGGGTGTGGAATACGAGATCGGCATCGACGAAGCTGCCTTCTACGGTCCGAAGCTGGATATCCAGTATAAGAACGTCTTTGGCAAGGAAGACACCATTGTCACCATCCAGATCGACATGCTGCTGGCACAGAAGTTTGGTATGGAGTATGTAGACGCTGACGGTCAGAAGAAGACCCCCTACATCATCCACCGCACCAGTCTGGGTTGCTACGAGCGTACCTTGGCTTACCTGATCGAGCGTTACGCCGGCGCACTGCCTTTGTGGATGATGCCCACTCAGGTCCGTGTCATGCCCATCACCGACCGCGCCCATGATTACTGCAAGGGCTTGGTTGAAAAGCTGGAGGCCACAGGCATCAAGGCTGAGGGCGACTACCGCAGCGAAAAGCTGGGCTATAAGATCCGGGAAGCACAGCTGCAGAAAGTTCCCTACATGCTGGTGGTTGGCGACCGAGATATGGAAAATGGCACCGTTTCCGTCCGTACCCGTAAGGGCGACGATCTGGGCGCAATGACTCCCGACGAGTTCATCG
>JAZRCU010000193.1:0-3828 GCA_045659965.1 Faecousia sp. | reverse complement strand
AGGGCAGGTTTACGTTGGTGGTGGTCATGCCGGACAGCTCGATCTTTGCCTTTTCAGCAGCTTCCTTCAAACGCTGCATAGCAACCTTGTCGGCAGACAAATCGATGCCCTCAGCCTTCTTAAACTCAGCAACCAGATAGTCCATGACTCTCTGGTCGAAGACGTCACCGCCCAGGCGGGTATCGCCAGCGGTAGCCAGAACTTCTACGATGCCGTCGCCGATCTCCAGAATGGAGACGTCGAACGTACCGCCGCCCAAGTCGTAGACCATGATCTTCTGCTCAGTTTCCTTGTCCAGACCGTATGCCAGCGCAGCCGCGGTGGGCTCGTTGATGATACGCTTGACTTCCAAGCCAGCGATCTTGCCGGCATCCTTGGTAGCCTGACGCTGCGCATCAGAGAAGTATGCAGGCACAGTGATAACTGCCTCGGTGACAGGCTGACCCAGATAGGCTTCAGCGTCTGCCTTCAGCTTCTGCAGCACCATAGCGCTGATCTCCTGAGGGGTGTAGTTCTTATCGTCAACAGAAACCTTGTAGTTTTCGCCCATGTGACGCTTGATAGAAGCGATGGTGCGGTCAGCGTTGGTTACAGCCTGACGCTTTGCTACCTGACCAACCATACGCTCGCCGGTCTTGGAGAATGCCACCACAGAGGGGGTGGTACGGCCGCCTTCCGCGTTGGCGATAACAACAGGCTCGCCGCCTTCCAGAACTGCTACGCAGGAGTTGGTTGTACCCAAGTCAATACCAATAATCTTACCCATAATAAAATTCCTCCTAGAATATTTTTTACTTAGTTGGCCACCTGCACCATGGCAAAGCGGACGATCTTTTCACCCATTTTAATACCCTTCTGGAACACCTGGGTGATGGTGTTTTCAGAAACAGACTCGTCTTCTGTGTGCATCACGGCATTGTGCAGATTGGGGTCGAATACGTCCCCTGCCTCGCCGTAAATTTCTACCCCCAGAGTGGTAAAAATACCAACCAGCTGGGTCATGGTCATTTCCACGCCTTTTTTATAGGCGGCATCCTCGGTGGGCTGATTTAAGGCCCGCTCCAAATTGTCGTACACCGGCAAAAGCTTTTCAATGGCATCTGCCTTGCCGTTGCCGTAGGACTGTTCCTTTTCCTTGATGGTGCGCTTGCGGAAGTTATCGTAATCTGCCGCCAGTCGCAAGTAAGCATCATGCTCCTGATTGTATTTTTCTTCCCAAGGATTAACTTCCACCGCTTCGGTTTCCACAGTTTCTTCGACTACGGTTTCCTCTGCTGTAGTTGCCTCTTCCTGCGGGATATTCTCCTGCTTTTCTTTTTTCGCCACGAATTATTCCTCCTCTTGGGACTCTTTTGCTTGGGGCAGGGACATCTGCTCCGGTTTTGCAAACATCTTAGAAAGGCTTTCTGCAAAGTAGCTCAATCGCGCGGTGACCTTTGCGTAATCCATACGGGTAGGTCCTACCACACCGATCATGCCCTGCATGCCGTCACCGATATCAAACTTTGTCATGACCACAGAGGTGTCTTTGAGCTCTTGGGCCACATTTTCCGGGCCTACCAGCACCTGCGTGCCGTTGGCATTTTCCATCACCGCCGGCAAATTTGCAAGAGCCTCTTCATCCAAGGTGGTCAAAAGCCGCTGGGCCTTGTCCACATCCCGGTATTCCGGCTGGGTCAGCAGCCGCATCTGTCCAGCTACCGCCATGTTGGTGCTGCCCCGGCTGCGGAGGGTTTCCGTCACAAACTCCATGATCACCGGCACTAAGCTGGCAGCCGCGCCGGAAGCGCCCATGACCCGTTCTAAAAGCTCGGGGGTGAAATCATCCTGACAAATGCCTGTCATGGTAGCGTTGAGCACCGCGGAGAGCACCTTCAAATCGTTCTCTTCCAGCACCACAGGAAGTTTAATGAGCTTATTGATGATTTCCTCGTCAGGCAGCAGCATCACCAAAATCACGCTGCCCTGTCCGGCTAAGATCAGATCGTACCGGCTCACGGTAGTGCCCCGGTTTCTCGATGCCATGGAGATGGCCGGCAGGTCTGTGGCCTGAGATACCAGTTTTGCCACCTTCTCCACCATTTTATCCACCCTTTGCATCTTTTCCTCGATGGCGATGTTGATGGATTTGGTCTCGTCCATGCTCAGCCGGTAGTCCAGCATCAGTTCATCTACATACAGCCGATAGCCAGCAGCAGAAGGGATCCGTCCGGCGCTGGTGTGGGGCTGCTCCAGATAACCCATGGCAGTCAGATCTGCCATTTCGTTACGGATGGTCGCGGAGGAGTATTTCATGTCCGGCAGCTCGCAGATAGCTTTCGAGCCCACCGGCTCGGCCGTGCGGATATACAAGTCCACCACCGATTGGAGAACTCTCTTTTTCCGTTCTGTCAGTTCCATACCGAACCTCCGTTTTCCGTTTTAGCACTCTTTTTGTTTGAGTGCTAAGCACACTATAACAGAGAGTGCTAAAAAAGTCAATAGTCCCGATTTAAATAATTTGTGAACAGACCTTCTGCTTCTGAAAAAATACGCTGCAGATTGACAGATTATTTAAAAAGCGGTATATTATATAAAGTATGGTAAAATGTGATAGGTATATCCTGTCCACCATGGTATTTTCCAAACAATAACGCCTGAAATAAGCGAGAATTGACATGTATCAAACATTCTTTAAGCGTCTATTTGACATTTTGCTCAGCCTTTTTTGCCTGTGCCTTTTGTGGCCTGTGCTGCTGGTGCTGACTGTCACCGGGGCGATCTTTCTGCGGGGCAATCCCTTCTTCTGCCAGATACGTCCGGGCAAAGCAGAAAAGCCCTTTCCTCTGGTGAAATTTCGCACCATGAGCAATCGAAAAGATGACCGCGGCAATCTTTTGCCGGATGCGCTGCGGCTGACCCCCTACGGAAAGATCCTTCGCGCCACCAGCTTGGACGAGCTGCCGGAGCTTTTGAATATTCTGTTAGGACATATGAGCTTTGTAGGCCCACGGCCTTTGCTGATGCAGTATCTGCCTTTATATAATGCCCATCAGCGCAAGCGTCATACTGTCCTTCCGGGGCTGACAGGCCTTGCCCAAGTAAAGGGCCGCAACGCCCTAAGCTGGGAAGAGCGGTTTGATTTGGATGTATGGTACGTAGAGCATATAAGCTTTCAGACAGATCTTCGTATCCTGTGGGATACCGTCGGCGCAGTATTTGCCCGGCGGGGCATCCACAGCACCACCAGCGCTACCATGGAGCCCTTTACAGGCTCTGAAGAAAACGAGGTAAGCCAATGAAAAAACTCATGATCTTAGGCGCAGGCGGCCACGGCAAGGTGGTTGCAGATATCGCCCGGCTTTGCGGCTATGAACAAATCGCCTTTTTAGACGACGACACCACCAAAACCGCTTGGGTCAGCTATCCCGTACTGGGAACTACCCAGCAGTTTCCAGAATATCCGGATTGGGAATTTTTTGTGGCTATTGGCAATTCCCAACTTCGTCAGCAGCTCCATGGGGCTCTGGTGGAAGCAGGCAAAGCCATTGCCACTTTGGTCCATCCCAAGGCCGTGGTTGCCCAAAGCGCCCGGATCGGCCGGGGCAGCGTGGTCATGGCTGGGGTGGTGATCAACCCCGATGCGGTGATTGGAGAAGGTTGTATCATCAACACCTGTGCCTCAGTAGATCACGATTGCATGGTGGAAGATTTCTGCCACATCAGCGTGGGCAGCCATCTTTCCGGCACAGTCCATTTGCAGCAGCATGTGCTGCTGGGCATTGGTGCATCTGTCAGTAACAACCTGACCATCTGCCCCAATTGCACCATTGGCGCCGGCGCAGCCGT
>JAZRCU010000192.1:0-3513 GCA_045659965.1 Faecousia sp. | reverse complement strand
TGGCAGACATTATTACCGCACCCCTTTATATGGCGGATTTATCAAGGAATCCCCGGCCCGGTACTACATCGGTCCAGAGCCTGCTAATATCCAAGTTTGCAAAATCCCTGTCACCCAAGCACAATATGATGCCATATCTCAGCAGATAAAGCATCTGCAGCAAAATAAAGATCAGTATTTATACAATCACCCGTCCGCTTTGGCAGCCCTGCTTCATGTTCGCTGGAAGATACGGGATGCTTACACCTGTGTGGAGTTTTGTGTCAATCTTCTGTCCCAGCTGGACCTATCTGTAAAACCCCAGTTTTACTCTGTGGACACCCTCAGAACTCAGCTGCAAGAATATGTAGATTACACCGGACCTATGAACAGACCCGGAGAAGATCCCGAGTTCTTCAAAAAGCTCCCCTTTTTGTACATATGCCAGAAAACACTAGGCTCTTGGCTTGGTCTAATTCCCAAAATGAAACGCAGATAAAAAAATCACCGAGTTTGAAACTCGGTGATTTTTCTTATTTATAATGCTTTTAAAATTTCCAGAACAAAGTTCCAAGTGCGCTCTACAGAGGCGATCCCCAGCTTTTCCCGGCTGGTGTGGATATCGTGCATCTCCGGACCGATGGAAACGCAGTCAAGGCCCGGCAGTTTTTCTCCCAGCAAGCCGCACTCTAAGCCGGCATGAATGGCCACCACCTGAGGCTCTGCATTAAACATATCTCGGTAGACCCGGATCATGGTGTCCCGCAAATAAGAGTCCTTCCGGTATTCCCACGCAGGATACTCACCCATTTGAGAATAGGAAGCACCTTGGAATTCTGCCAAGGACTTTAACTGTTCCAAAAGAGTCTGCTTTTCTTCATTGACGCTGCTACGCACAGAGAAAGTCAGCTTCATTTCCTCGTCCAGCTTAGCAATACCCAAATTCAAAGAGGTCTGTACCAGCCCCTCAATATCCTGGCTCATGGCCTGCACACCATTAGGGGTAGCGCATAGCAGCGCGATCACCTTTGCCGTATCTTGGGTGGACAGCGCATTGCCGCCTAAAGCGTCCACATCATCGGCAGTGATCACAGCATCCGGCTCGTCATAGTTTTCTCTGACTTCCTTCTGTAGCTGCTCCACAATATCATTGATCCGCTCCAAGTGCATACCCATGGCCACCAAAGTCGTCTGGCAGGACCGAGGAATGGCATTGTCTTTCGAGCCGCCGGAGAAGGCCGTCATGCACAAAGGCATCAGCGCTTGGATGCGGCTGAGCAACTCACCCATAACCTTGTTGGCATTGGCACGATTCTTGTGGATCTCCACACCGGAGTGTCCACCCTGCAGGCCATCCACGCAAAGGCGAATGCACGGACCGTATACTGCCCGACGGGGTGCAGGCAAAGCGATGGTGGCCGTTGCACCACCGGCGCAAGATACTGTGAAGATCCCTTCCTCTTCCGAGTCCAAATTCAAAAGAATTCTACCTTCCAGCATAGACACATCAATGGCCTCAGCTCCCAGCATGCCCACCTCTTCATCCACAGTGATCACTACTTCCAAGGGCGGATGGGCAATTTGGTCAGAGTCTAAAATAGCAAGCGCATAAGCAACAGCAATGCCGTTATCGCCGCCTAATGTCGTACCCCGGGCAAACACATACTCGCCGTCATGGGTTACATCCAGACCCTCTGTGTCCATGTCAATGGGGCAATCGGCATCCTTCTCGCAGACCATATCCATATGCCCCTGCAAGATCACCGCAGCTCGGTTTTGAAGGCCCAATGTGCCGGGCTTAAAAATGATCACATTGTTGCTGCCATCTTGAATATACTTCAGTCCCCGCTCCTTGGCAAACTCCACCAAAAAATCGCTGATGGCTTTGGTGTTGCCAGAGCCATGGGGAATAGCGCAAATTTTTTCAAACCAAGAAAACACGCCTTCCGGCTGCAATCCTGCAAGTTTTTGTGCAGACATAAATCTTCCTCCTAAAGAAATGACCACAGGGGTTTCCCTGTGGTCATCTGTGTGTCATTATTAGGCCATCAGAGCCAGAACCAGAGTCAGCAGGACCCAAGCCAGAGCCACCCACTTAGTCGCAGAGGCCAGCAGCTTGTCCAAGCCACCCATACCGTTTTTGCTCATATAAGAATCGCTGTTACCGGCGATTGCGCCCAGACCAGCTTCCTTACCGGACTGCATCATAACAACAACGATCAGTGCCAGGCTGGCAATAACCTCAAACACGGTCAGAATAATCTTTACAACTTCCATCATTTTACCTCCCTCCGCTTGTGGCTATTAAAACCGCAAATGCGGACGTTTTTTAACATCTTGCAAATTATAACACAGGATTTTCTAAATTGCAAGGGGTATTCGATAATTTTTTCTTTATTTTGTCACCCAGTTACCGGTGGCAGCACAAGTCAAATAAGCATTGATAAACGGATCCAATGCGCCATCCATCACGGCATTGACATTGGATGTTTCGCAGCCGGTACGGGTATCTTTAACCAGCGTATAGGGCATAAAGACGTAGTTACGGATCTGGCTGCCCCATTCAATCTTCTTCTGGACACCCTTGATATCAGAGATCTTATCCAGATGCTCACGCTCTTTGATCTCCACCAGCTTGCTGCGCAGCATACGCAAACAGTTTTCCTTGTTCTGGAACTGGCTACGCTCTGTCTGGCAAGCAACCACAATGCCGGTAGCCTTGTGGATCAAGCGCACGGCGGAGCTTGTCTTGTTGATGTGCTGACCGCCTGCGCCGGAGCTGCGGAACACCTGCATTTCATAATCTTCTGCCTTGATCTCCACGTCCTGACTATCATCCTGAATGTCAGGAATTACCTCGATGGCAGCAAAAGAGGTCTGGCGGCGTGCATTGGCATCAAAGGGAGATACGCGAACCAAACGATGAACGCCATTTTCGCCCTTTAAGAAGCCGTAGGCATTGTCGCCTTCGATCAAAATATCCGCAGATTTCAGGCCTGCTTCGTCACCTTCCTGATAGTCCATGATCTTGTAGGTGTAGCCGTGAGCTTCTGCCCAACGGGTGTACATACGGTAAAGCATCTGGCACCAGTCCTGTGCTTCCGTACCACCGGCGCCTGCCTGGAAGCTGACCATAGCATTGTTGGAGTCATAAGTGCCGGTGAGCAAGGTCTGCAAACGGCAGCGCTCCATGTCCTCTTTCAGAACTTCGAAGCCTTCCTTCAGTTCATCCAGCATGGAGTCGTCATCTTCCTCCGCAGCCATTTCACAAATGGTCATCAGATCGTCCCAAGAAGCGAGCATCTGCTCATACTTGTTGATCTTGTTTTCTGTGGTCTTGGTCTTTACCACCACCTGCTGGCTCTTTTCCGGATTATCCCAGAAACCAGGGGCTTCCTGCATAGCATGCAGACGCTCCAGTTCGTTGCGCAGTCCTTCCAGATTCAATGAATCTGCAAGGCCTTCCAAAGCGGGGCGAATCTCATTCAATTTTTGCTTATATGCATCAAATTCAATATTCATGGGTTTGTACCC
>JAZRCU010000191.1:0-2141 GCA_045659965.1 Faecousia sp. | reverse complement strand
TTCTTTTTATTCTGCAGAAATCAGATAGTAGTAGACCGGCTGACCGCCACGGAGCAGATTGACCTCTGCATCGGGGCAAATCTCTTGGAACAGGTCTGCTGCTTTCTGGGCATGCTTTTCCTGAATATCCTCGCCGTAATAAATGGTGATATAATCCTTGCCGTCGTTTCTGACCTTCTCAGCCAGCGCCTTCAGCAGCACCTTTACATCCCGGCTTGTGCCAAACAGACCGCTGCCGCAGATGGCCAGATAATCACCTTCGTGGATATCGTGGCCGTCAAAGTCAGAGTTTCTGGCGGCGTAGGTGATCTGCATGGTGTCCACAGTATCCAGCGCCTCAGTCAGAGCCTCGGTGTTCTCCTCGATGGTACCCTCGGGGTTAAAGCTGAGCATTGCGGTAATGCCCTGAGGTACAGTCTTGGAGGGGATGACCACAACCTTCTTGGGGGTCAGGGCATCCACCTGCTGGGCAGCCATAATGATATTTTTATTGTTAGGCAGCACAAAGACAGTCTCTGCAGGCACCCCATTTACCTTTTCCAGAATGTCCTGAGTGCTGGGGTTCATGGTCTGGCCGCCGGAAATGACGCCGTCCACACCCAAGTTAAAGAACACATCTGCAAGGCCGTCACCTGCGCAAACGCTGACCACACCGATAGGCTTGGTAGCCTCTGCGATCTTGGGGGCTTTTTCTGCCTCGCTCATCACCTTTTCGGTGTGCTGCAGACGCATATTTTCGATCTTCACAGTCACAAAGCTGCCGTACTCCACCGCAGCGTGGAGCGCTGCACCGGGGTCATTGGTATGCACGTGAACCTTAATGATCTCATCATCATCCACCAGCACCAAGCTATCGCCCAAGGTAGCCAGATAATCTCTTAAAGACGCGGGGTCTTTGTCGTTGGAGCGGTCGATGATAAACTCGGTGCAGTAGGTGAAGGTGATCTCCTCGGTGTCAAACTCGCCAAAATCAGCGCTTTCTTCTCCGGTGGCATTTTCCATACCCTCAGGCACAACAACGTCGTTACCTTGCATGGAAGAAAGCATAGCCTCCAGCACATACAGCCAGCCCTTACCGCCGGCGTCAACCACCTTAGCCTTCTGCAGCACAGGGTTCTGGTTCATGGTGTTAGCCAGCGCCACCTTTGCTTCCTCGATGGCAGCCGCGTGGACAAATTCAATGTGATTGTTCTCCCGGGCGGCATTGGCAGCAGCCGCTGCAGCCAAACGGGCCACAGTCAAAATCGTACCCTCAGCCGGCTTCATAACTGCCTTGTAAGCAGCGTCAACGCCAGCTTGCAAAGCCTCTGCCCAAGTGGTGCCGTCGCATTCATTCAGGCCCTTTAAGCGCTTAGAAAGGCCGCGGAACAGTAGCGACAAAATAACGCCGGAGTTACCTCTTGCGCCCCGGAGCATGGCAGAAGCTGCAGTAGCAGCTGCCTTGTCCAAGGAGGGATCTTCTAACTTCCGCAGATCTGCTGCGGCGGCGTTGATAGTCATGGACATATTGGTGCCGGTGTCGCCATCGGGCACAGGGAACACGTTTAATTCATTCAGCTGCTGCATGTGGATCTGCACAGAAGCAGCCGCGCTGATGGCCATTGCCCGAAAGGCAGCGCCGTGAATTGTCTGTCTCAATTTCATTTCCTCCTAAATTGCCTTACGCGTTCATCATAGAGTCGATGAACACATTGACGGCCTTCACCTGAGTACCTGTGCAGTTTTGCACCACATAGCGCACCTCAGAGATAATGGAGGCGCCTACGGCGTTCAAATTCACGCCGCTATTGACAATAATATGCAGGTCGATAGAAATGCTGCCATCCTCGTGGAAATCCACCAAAACGCCCTTTGCCATGGACTCCTTCCGCAGCAGGTGGTACACACCGTCGCTGACGGAACGGGCAGCCATACCCTTCACACCAAAGCAGTTGCTGGCAGCAGTGCCTGCAATGTCGGTGTACACGCTGGTGCTGACGCAAACGTTGCCGTTTTCATTGTTGTGACAAATCATAAGAATACCTCCTAAAGCAGTAGGGGATTATACAATACTTGCTTCCCAGCAAGCGGGAGCTTCTAAGCCTAACATCTTCACCACAGTGGGGGCTACATTGGCAAGGCCGTAGTTGCCTTCCTTGATT
>JAZRCU010000190.1:0-3704 GCA_045659965.1 Faecousia sp. | reverse complement strand
ATTCTTAGAAAGGAATGTAAAAATCATGATTAAGTTGATCGCTTTTGATTTGGACGGAACTCTGCCCCGGCACAAGACTCCCCTTTCCCAGGAGCATCGCGCAATCCTGGAGCAGCTGAGCAAGAAGTACAAGCTGCTGATGGCAGGCGCTGGTATGTGCCACCGGATCTTCCGTCAGATGGGCAATTTCCCCATCGACATCGTTGGTAACTATGGTATGCAGGAGGCAAAGTACAATCCTGAAACCAAGGATCTGGACATTGTGAAGGACGAGTGCCTCCCCTGCGACCGCGAGTCTGTGGAGAAGCGCATCACCGCTCTGCGTGAAAAGTACGGCTTCACCGAGTATGCCGGTGACAACGTAGAGTATCACGCTTCCGGCTGTGTCACCTTCCCTCTGCTTGGTACTAAGGCAAAGCAGGAAGACAAGCTGGCTTTCGATCCCGACCGCAGCAAGCGTAGAGCTTTCTACCAGGATGTGATCGACACCTTCCCTGAGTACATCGTATTCGTTGGCGGTTCTTCCTCCTTCGATATGGCACCTCGTCCCTTTAACAAGTACTTCGCTCTGGACCGTTACTGCAAAGAGCACGGCTACAGCCACGACGAGGTTGCTTATGTAGGCGATGACTACGGTCTGGGCGGCAACGACGAGTCTGTCTATCTGTCCGACATCCGCTTTGTCACTATCGACGATTACCGCGACTTCCCCAAGGTAATGGCTGAATTTCTGTAAGGGAGAATAGAAACATGATTGATACATTATTGAAGGGCATTTTTGATTGCCCCTGTGGCCACGACCACACCTGTGAGATTGAAGCCGTTGTTGTGAAGAGCGGCGCTGTGAAGGAACTGCCCCGTCTGTGCGAGAAGTACCAGAACATTCTGCTGGTAGCTGACACCAATACATATGCTACCTGTGGCGAGTATGTCAGCCAGGCTCTATCTTCCAAGCTGGAAGGCTCTGTGATCTTCACCGACAAGCTGGTTATCCCCAACGAGGCTTCCATCGAAATGATCGACAAGAAGATCACCGACAAGACCGACCTGATTCTGGGCATCGGCTCCGGTGTTATCAGCGATCTGTGTAAGTACTGCAGCTTCGAGGCAAAACTGCCCTACTTCATCGTTGCTACCGCTCCTTCCATGGACGGCTACGCTTCTGTTGGCGCTGCTATGATCACCCAGAACATGAAGACCACCTTCAATGCCCACGTGCCCACCGCTATCGTTGGTGACGTAGACATTCTGAAGGATGCTCCCATGGATATGATCCAGTCCGGCTACGGCGACATCATCGGCAAGTACTCCGCTCTGAACGACTGGAAGCTGGCTCACCTGATCAACGGCGAGTCCTACTGCGAATACGTAAACAATCTGGTATATGACACCCTGAAGAAGACTGAGTCTCTGGCAGAGGGCATCCAGACAAGAGATCCCGAAACCATCAAGACTCTGATGGAGGCTCTGGTGATCGTTGGTATCGCAATGAGCTTTGTTGGCAACTCCCGTCCTGCTTCCGGCAGTGAGCATCACTTCTCTCACTACTTTGAGATCGTAGGCATCCTCCGTGACGAGCCCTACCTGTTCCACGGCCTGGACGTAGCCTATGCTACTATCTACACCCAGCGGATCCGTGAAGAGCTGCTGGCTATGGAGGAAGTTCCTGCTTCCGTTCCCACCATCGCTCGCGCTGATTGGGAAGCACAGGTTCGTAAGTGCTACGGCAAGGCCGGTGACGGCTGCATCGCTCTGCAGGACAAGATCGGCTTCTACGCAAAGGATTATCTGTCCATCTATCGTGAAAAGTGGCCTGAGATCCGCAAGGTTCTGGCAGAAGTACCCTCCTCTGCAGATATCCTGCACAATCTGGAGGTTGCCGGTATGGATCTGAAGGAATTTGATGATCTGTATGGCGCAGAGAAGATTGAAGAATGCAAGTGGCTTGCTAAGGATCTGAAGGACCGCTACAGCGTGCTTTGGATCTACTATCTGCTGAAAAAAGGAGCTGTTAAGTAATGGAACTGACATTCAAGCGTCCCTTTGCCGTCGCTGCCCACCGCGGCGACCGGGCTCATAAGCCCGAGAACACCATGGCCGCCTTCATTTCCGCTTTGGAAAAGGGTGTTGACATGATCGAAACCGACGTCCGCATCACCGCTGACGATCAGCTGGTTTTGATCCATGATGCCAAGGTTGACCGCACCACCAACGATACCGGTCTGGTTCGTGACAGAACTTACGAAGAGCTGAAGAAGCTCAATGCCGGTACCGAGGAAAATCCCCAGTACGTCCCCCTGTTCGAGGAACTGCTGCAGCTGCTGCAAAACTATCCCGAAGTTTTCATCAACGTGGAGCTGAAGGAATACTACGACGGCACCAACGCTGAGTACTGCAAGGATTTCGTTGCCAAGGTTATGGCTATGATGGAAAAATACAACATGCGCGAAAGATGCGTCATGAACAGCTTTGACGGTTTCCTGTTGGAGTGCGTCCGCGAAACCCATCCTGATTATCTGCTCCACGGCTTCTATCCTTACACCATTATGCGTAATGTAAATGTTTGCCCTGCAGAATATCTGTACTGCGCTTGCATCATGGAGCCTGAGAACGAAGAGCTGTATCAGTATCTGAAGGAGCACAACATCCGTACTTGGGTTGGCGCTAATGTTCGCGAGCAGCATCAGGTAGATGCCGCTATCCGTCTGGGCGCTGAGCTGGTGACCACCGATGATCCCGCTCTGACCCTTTCCCAGATCGCAGCTTCCAAGTAATAAAAACACCCCCAGCTTTTAAAAAGCTGGGGGATTTTTTATGCATTGGTGATAACCTCTGTCAGATCCTCTGTATTGCAGACAATATATGGGTAGGATTTTCCAATCTTACTGCCATCGCATAGCAGGTATTTCTCTCTGGACTGCTCCAGAAGCACCCGGCGCAAACAGGTCTCCGACTGCATATAGTCGGTTGCAATTCCATTATCCAATCCGGCGCAGGAGAAAAACATGGCATCAAAGAACATGGTCTTTGCCATAGCGATGGAGATCTCTCCGGAAAACGCCCGAGACTTTGGAATTAAGCAGCCGCCCAAGCAATACACCGGGATATCTGTTTCGGCAAGCAAAGAGCACATCTCCACACCATTGGTATAGACAGTAATGTTTTTCTTCTTTTGCAGATACGGTACCATATGCAGGCAAGTAGAAGAGCAATCTAAAAAGATAATGGAGTCATCCCGGATCCGTTCAACGGCCAGCTTGGCCACAGCGCTTTTTGCCATGTGGTTTTTCTTCATTCTAAGACGCACCGGCGCATGATAGGACTCATCACACATCTCCACACCGCCATGGGTACGTTTTACATAGCCCAATTTCTCTAGCTCGGTCAAATTCCGACGAATAGTAGACTGGCTGATATAGAGTTTCTCAGATAATTCCTCCACAGAAATATAGCCGGATTGCTCGATCATTTGCAATAATTCCGCTTTTCTCTCGTCTTTTAGCATAAAACCGCTCCTGTTCTGCGCATTCGTGATTATATTTCCAAGAATCGCGCATTTTTCTCGCCAAAGCTTGCGCATTTGCTCGTTTTGTATTAGAATAGCATAAGGAATGGAAATTGTAAAGCACAAGTCCAAAACCTTAGAAAATAATCAATTTACGGAGGTAAAATCATGGAAACCAGACCTTATGTATCTTGGGAGT
>JAZRCU010000189.1:0-1922 GCA_045659965.1 Faecousia sp. | reverse complement strand
CCGTCCACAGCCTCGCCGAACTCATATCCATAGTAAAAGCATTTGCCAAATGCCTCCACCTGATAGCTGCTGCCCGTCAGGCTTACAATGTCGTTTGCTCCGTCGTGTTCGAAATCAAACACAAACCTGTCCTGTTCCTTATCGTATGTAATTCCCATAAATATTATATCGTTACAACATTCCAGTCTGCAAATATACTTCTTTTTTGGTTAACCGCAAATAACAACACGGTAAAAACACGACTGACTTTTTGCTTGTTACAAAACTTTTCCGTAATTTTGCCCTTGATTTGGCCAGTTCCAGCGGAAAAGGCGGGTCAAAAACTTTTTGGAATATGCTTCCGCTGCCGCACCGGGGTCGTGTACCTCGCCAGGGCAAGGAACATAAAAGGACGTTTTCTGAACGTTATCTTCTACCGACTCAACTTCGCAACTTGACTTCTAAAAGAGGATACCGCAACGAAGCGTACATGCCAAGTGTATTACACCGGAAAGAAGGGTTGTTCCCTTCTTTCCGCCCTACGTTTCGGCATGAAGTAACTCAACTTATCATTCGGTTTCCTTGTCGTCTTTGGCCTTTTTCGTTTCTATCAATATATAGGAATGCTGTTCGCCTCCGTTGTCCAGTTTCAGTGCGCCCTCTCCTCCTTTCTTTAACACAGTCACATGCTTTATGGTTTTGGGATTTATGGGGTATACATTTTTCACCTCTTCTTTACTGTATTTCTTTCCGTCTATAATGAAAACAAGGTCATCGAGATATTGTATTTTTTTGCCCGACCCCGCAACGTTGTTCGTAGTATCCACTTTGGACTTGTCTATCGTGATCACTTTCACTTTGGTTTCAATGTCGTGTTTTTCAATGACAGCGCCAGGAGTGGCGGGATTGTTCTGATGCGTGATAGCGTAAGATTCAACAAGGGCGCCGACCAACTGACTTCCGTCAAAACGGTCTATCCGTTCGCCGTTGATGTAATAGACACGAGTGGTATCGGCAGACTCGGCCGCCTTTGTGCCCATGCAGGCAATCAAACAAAAGGCTGAAAAAAGGATTCTCTTCTTCATAATACATTAATATTAAAGGTTAAACGTTTTATTCTCCAAAATAAAGTTGTGTCATCTGATAAGTTGTCCCTGACGTGTCCGCTGTGGAAATGATATAATACCGGTGGGTGCTGTCGTTCTGCGAGGCTGTGAGCAGAATCACATTGCCTTTCCTTTCCAGTTTCACCTGGTCGCAATCGGGAAACAGATATGCCGCCTGCTGATAAAAGTCGCAAACATCAAGCATCTTTTGTTGACGGCCAGAAGCATTGTCGCTCTTGATGGCTGCGTCTATTTCGGATTTCGTATAGACCTGTCCGTCCGCCACTTCTGTTATTTGTGTTATTTCCACACCATCGGTTGAGCGTGAGGGACGCAAAAGCAAGAAGCAGACAGCCGACAGCACAGCGGCAACAGTCGCCACGGAGGCATAGAGCATTCGTTTTCCGCTTCTATGACGATTCGGTTGGAAAGCCATCAGTTCGTCAAAGAGCCTTTCTTTTTCTTCGGACATTTGGAAGGGTTTATCCGCCTTGGTCAAGTGCGATGCCAGTATAAGGTCTCTCTCTTCCCTTTCATCAGGCTCGGCACATTCCGGATTGGCCAAATAGTATTCTGCCAGAAGCCGTTCTTCCACAGGGCTGGTTTCTGCCTCCAGATAGCGTTCTATCAAACGGAGACGTGCTATCTTGTCATTCAGATTTATCATATCGCATACTTTTTCATTTGTTCCAACATTTTTTTCCGTGCCGATGAAATTTGTGTTTTCACGCAATTCTTTGTGGTGTCACACACAGCGGCAATTTCATCAAGCGACATCCCCTCCGACTTCATGCTGAGCATTTTGCGCTGGGTGGCCGGAAGATTCTCCATCGAAGC
>JAZRCU010000188.1:0-2537 GCA_045659965.1 Faecousia sp. | reverse complement strand
CGATTGTGCAGATGGTGCTGATCCTAGCGTCCTACGGACTGATCCTGTGGTCTATTTTCCGGATGCTCTCCCGGAACACCTACAAGCGTGATCAGGAAAACCGGAAATATCTGCGGCTTTTAGAGCGAATAAAAGATCGGGAGCATAAGCATTTCGACTGCCCCCGGTGCCGCCAGCCGGTGCGCGTTCCCAAGGGAAAGGGCAAGATCTGTATCACCTGCCCCAAGTGCGCAGAAAAATTCATTCGTAAATCCTAAATTCCTACCGACTCAGTATCTCTGGGTCGGTATTTTTATATCTTCCAAGAAAAAGCGGTTGAAAAAGACAACTATTGGGTTTACAATGAAAGTATCCCATACAGAAGAAAGGACTTGTGATCCTATGAAACATAAGATCTTCCAGTACGATTCGAATCTGCGTGGCTTTGAAAACGACTTTGATTTGCGAAAAGCAAATTATGAAGCTGCCTTAAAGGCCTTAGTGCCTCAGGGCAAGACCCTTTCTGATTTTGCCAACGGCCATCATTACTTTGGTTTCCACCAAGGCAAAACCGGCTGGTATTACAGAGAGTGGGCCCCGGGGGCAGAGGCTATGTACTTAACCGGTGATTTCTGCGGTTGGGATCGCCACGCCTTCCCCATGAAAAAGAAAGAAAATGGCGTGTTCGAACTGTTCCTCCGGGGCAAAAATGTCCTTCAGGAGGGAACACGGGTCATGGCGGTGGTGGTCCATAACGGACAGGAATTGGAGCGAATTCCGCTGTATGTAAACCGGGTGATCCAAGAGAGCGACGGCAGCTGGAACGGTGTGATCCACATTATGGAGGACTTCTGTTGGACAGACCAGAAATTTAAGCCCAAAAAGCACCCCTTTATCTATGAATGTCACATCGGCATGGCCCAAGAAGAGGGTAAGGGGATCTCCTACAAAGAGTTTACCACATACACCCTGCCCCGGGTAAAAAAGCTTGGCTATAACACCTTGCAAATCATGGCCATTATGGAGCACCCTTACTATGCTTCCTTTGGCTATCAGGTGACTAATTTCTTCGCTGCCTCCTCCCGGTTTGGCATGCCGGAGGACTTAAAAGAGCTGATCAACACCGCCCATAGTATGGGCATTGCAGTGCTTTTGGACGTTGTCCACTCCCATGCCTGTAAGAATACCCGAGAGGGCATCAACGAGTTTGACGGCACCGCCTATCAGTTCTTCCACGATGGGGCGCAAGGCGAGCATACCGCGTGGGGCACCAAGTGCTTTGACTACGGCAAGCCGGAGGTAATTCACTTCCTGTTGTCTAACTTAAAGTACTGGATGGAAGAATATCACTTTGACGGCTTCCGCTTTGACGGTGTCACCTCCATGCTCTATCACGATCATGGCTTGGGCACATCCTTCGACTGCTATGATAAGTATTTTTCCATGAACACCGACACCCAAGCGGTGACCTATCTGCAGCTGGCCGCCACTTTGGTCAAGCAGGTCAATCCCAAGGCGATTTTGATCTCTGAGGATATGTCCGCTATGCCCGGCATGTGTATTCCTATCAAGGACGGCGGCATAGGCTTTGACTACCGCTTAGCCATGGGCGAGCCGGATATGTGGATCCGGCTGATCAAGGAAACTCCCGATGAATATTGGGACTTAAACCAGATCTATTATGAGCTTGCCAACCGCCGTCCCAGAGAAAAGGTCATTGGCTACTGCGAGTCCCACGATCAGGCGCTGGTGGGCGATAAGACGATCATCTTCCGGCTCTGCGATGCGGCCATGTATTGGCACATGGATAAGCACAGCCAAAACGATACCATCTACCGAGGGTTAGCCCTACACAAGCTATTAAGACTTCTCACCATGAGTCTGGGCGGTGAAGGCTACTTAACCTTTATGGGCAACGAGTTTGGCCATCCGGAATGGATCGACTTCCCCAGAGAGGGTAACGGCTGGAGCTACCACTATTGCCGCCGGCAATGGTCCTTAGCAGAAAATCCCGACTTAAAATACGGCTACCTACAGGCCTTTGAGATCGCCATGGTAGACCTTGCCAAGAAGCTGAAGGTCATAGGCAGCCAAGATGTGCAGCTGGCGCTGGATAACACCAGAAAGACCTTGGTATATCAAAAAGGACAGGGCATTTTCGCCTTTAATTTCCACCCAGTAAACGCCTACACCGACCTGTTTGTTCCCACCCCCGAGCCGGGAGATTATCAGGTGGTCCTATCCTCCGACGATTATTGCTTCGGCGGTGATGGACGGATCCACCATCTGTGCTATCAGGCGCAAACCCAGCCCGATGGACGCTGCGGCTTCTATGTGTATCTTCCCAACCGCACCGCCTTGGTGGTGAAAAAAGTATAAAAAGAAAGCACCCCATCTGGGGTGCTTTTTCTTATTGGTCTTCCTCTGCCACCAAGCTTAAGGTGATGGATTTGGTTTCAGGATGCAGCTGGGTGCATTTTACACCGGCTGCCTGCAGCATCCGCTTGGATGCCAATGTACCGGGGGTTGTTGCATACTTATCAGATAAGTACACTACC
>JAZRCU010000187.1:0-1814 GCA_045659965.1 Faecousia sp. | reverse complement strand
GCTGATATCGTCTGGCAAAGCCATAGCAGCGAGCCTCCATGGTCACCTGATCCGCGCCGTAATGAGCCTCAGAAGACAGTTCGGATCCCTGTCCTGTTTCAAAATACATCACATTGGGCCCTTGAGCCGTGCCCCGGTGCAGCAGCAACTCTTTTGCCTCCTGTAAGGTATCTGCCGAGAAGCCAAAGGCTTCGTTGCCCTTCTGGCTGCCGGCGATAGACTGGAAGATCAGGTCACAAGGCGCGCCGTTTTTCACCGCCTGGATCTGGGTGGTCACATGGGCCAGCACACAGATCTGGGTGGGGATCTGCCAATGGTTTTTGATCTCGTGGAAGCGGTTTAATACTGTCTGCACCTGTTGGGGAGAATCTGTTACAGGATTTAGGCCAATCACCGCATCTCCTGCCCCTAGGCTTAATCCCTCCTGCACGGGACCGGTGATTGCCTCCGGGGCATCGGTGGTATGATTGGGCTGCAGACGGCAGCTTAATGTGCCGGGCAGACCGATGGTAGTGTTACAATGGGCGGTAACGGGGATCTTTTGCGCAGCATAGATGAGATCCAGATTGCTCATGAGCTTTGCCACCGCCGCCACCATTTCCGAGGTCAAACCCCGACTGATCCGGTGGATCTGGGCGGTGGTGGTGTTCTCATCTAAGATCCACTCCCGGAGCTGGGCAACCGTCCAGTTTTTAATTTCCCCATAAATGGTCTGGTTCACCCCGTCCTGAATGATTCGGGTGACCTCATCTTCTTCATAGGGCACAGCAGGATTTTCGTACAGATCCTGTAAGGTCACCGCCGACAGCACCACCTTAGCCGCCACCCGTTCCCGGGCATCTTCTGCCGAAAGGCCGGCTAAAATATCCCCGGTCTTTTCCTCGTTGGCCTTGGCAAGCACCTGTTTTAAATCCCGAAAAAGATATGTTTTTCCCAACAATGTGGTTTTCAGTTTCATAATGTTCCTCCATGTTCCAGCACCAAGGTTTTGATCACCACCGGCAGCGCAGAGCCCACCGGCTTTCCAATATCTAAATATTGCCCATCGGCAGCATCGATCCTGTCGATACATAAAATAGGTCTTTGCGGGTCAACAAGGGCCATTTTTTGTCCTAGGGCTTTGGCAAAATCCCCGGGCAAACACACATACACAGGCTTTTCGTCTGTGGCCCAGAGAATACTCTGAGCAAGGGCAGTCAAGGCATTATAGTCCGCCTGAAAAAGATCCCGAAAGGATAACAGGCCAACCCCCTCCTCCGTCTGCTGCAACATCCCTTTCATATCCTCTTTTGTATCATTCACAGAAAGGGGCAGCACCTGTAAATTCTGCACTGGCAATGAAATCTCCCGGTAAAATACTGTGCTGCCGGATAGCTGCGCGCTATGGCAGCCAGCCCCGATCACCGTAGCCCGGATGGTCTCTTGTCCTAAGCGGTAGTTTCCTTGGCACAGGGCACTCTTTTTTATGGCTTGTCCCAGATAAGGGCCGATATCTTCAAAAGATTCTCCCGGCAAGTTTCTTTCTATACAGTCTGCCACACCTCCGGAAAAGGACAACACCGCCCCCGGCTCCGGCACTTGCCAAAAAGATGTGACCTCTTTTGTAAGAAACCTTGAAAATCTTTCATCTACTCCCCGAAGTCCTGCTGCCATTTCCAGCACTTGGGCCAGACTTTCCGCCAAGCTTTCTAGCTGGCTGGAGGTGACTTCCTTACCCGGTGTAAAATCAGGAAGATGAGAAAGCACCTCCGAGCGCCAAGTCACTTTCCCATTACGGATCCGTAACAAGCGCCCACCAATGTTAAAGCACCCCG
>JAZRCU010000186.1:0-3572 GCA_045659965.1 Faecousia sp. | reverse complement strand
CGTTCGGATTTTTTTGTTTATATCAAAGACATTGTATCCTAAGAATCAATACCAGGAGAATCAATAGGTTCTCCTGGTATTTAACTTGTCTAATCGTCTGGTCGTAAAAACGCCTCAGACAGAAGGCGTGCCCCGTTCCTGCAAAAACCGCAGAAAATCGCCGACAATCCCATAGGCGGAAGCACTTTTATAATAGCAACAGATGGTTTGCACCTCATCAAAATCTGTCACATTCAAATATTGGATCCGATCAGATAGCACCGCATTGGGATACTCCCGTCCCAATGCGATCCCGACATCTGCCGCAAGACACTCTTCGTAGCATTTTATATCGTTGCACTGAATAACAATGTTGGGATGAAAGCCAGCCTGTCTGCAGGCATTGATCAGAATCTTATTCATACTGTTTTGCTCACCAATGGAAATGAAGGAAGCAGATGCCAACTGTCGAAGCGTGAGCGATTTTCCGCATAGAGGATTTTTTGCAGCTGCTTTTATGCGGATCCGGGTACGCATAAAAAGGAATCTGTCATAGCCACTGTATCCGTCCTTTTGTTCATCGATCACGATATCATAACTGTCGTAATCGGTCTCGGAAAAGTCAAACACCGTGCTAAAAATCGCCTTTGGATATTTCTGTTTGAAGGCAATGATCGCATTTGTGATTTCACCGCGAGTTGTGCGTACAAGCATCCGGATCTGCCGATCATCGTCCACTTCCGGCTGGAGTGCATACACTGCGTGTTCTAGTTTCCGAAGTATTTCGTCCACGGATTTTAAGAACAATTTTCCGTTTTCGTTGAGTTGTATCCGGTTGCAGCCCCGGTCAAATAATGAACAACCCAGCTCCTTTTCCAGTCGTTTTACCGATGCAGAAACCGATGTGGCAGGCACATTGTGCGCCTCTGCGGTTTTGGCGAAGCTACCGTTTATGGCGCTTTCTTGAAAATAGCGCAGCTGTAGCAATTCCATAATTTCACTCCTTTGTATGTTTACCACACTTTTGAAGTTTGCGTAACCACAATATAACACATTGTTGACGATTGTGCAAGGAAAATGTAAAATGAGGATAAGCAAAAGGGGGTAGCCACACATGAATGTAGAAAATATTAAAAGCTATGTAAAAGCTAACGAAGCACTTATGATAAAAACACTCAAGGAGCTGTGCTTGATCCCTGCACCTTCCGGGAAAGAAGAAGCACGTGCAGCTTATTGCAAGCAGTGGTTGGAAGCCGTGGGTGCTGAAGGCGTTTACATAGACGAAGCGCTGAATGTGATTTTCCCGCTGAACTGCCAGGACAGCAAGGATATCACTGTTTTCGTTGCCCATACGGACACCGTGTTCCCGGATACAGAACCGATGCCGCTGGTCGATGACGGCGAAAAGATCTGCTGTCCCGGCGTAGGCGACGACACTGCCAGCCTGGCGGTGATGTTATTGCTGGCAAAGTACTGCGTGGAGCACGATATCCAACCCAAAGGCGGCTTTCTCTTTGTTGCAAACTCCGGAGAAGAAGGACTTGGCAATTTAAAGGGCACACGCCAGCTGTTCAAGGATTATGAAGGCAGAATTGCTTTGTTTATCTCTTTTGACAGCAATTTGGATCTAATCAACGACCGTTGTGTGGGTTCCCACCGTTATGAGGTGGAGGTGCAAACGGAGGGTGGTCATTCCTTCCAACGCTTCGGTCTGCCCAACGCCATTGCATGCCTGTCGCAAATTGTTGCCGATATCTATCAGATCGCAATTCCCCAAAAAGAAGGCTGCCGTACTACCTACAATGTGGGCACCATCAGCGGTGGTACCTCTGTCAATACCATTGCCCAAAGTGCGAAAATGCTCTGCGAATACCGGTCGGAAGACAAAGACTGTCTGGCGTACATGGAAAAGAAGTTTGCAGATATTTTTGCCCGAGCCAATACCAATGAGGTCAAGGTGCTGGTTACCAAGGTGGGTGACCGTCCCTGCGGCGATATCGCGCCTGAAAAGATTGCCGTATTGGTGGAAAGGATACGTCCGGTGATTACTGATGTGATCGGCATACCGGTGACTACAAAATCTGCATCCACCGATTGTAACATTCCCCTGTCTTTAGGCATTCCCGCGATCTGCATGGGTGTTTACTTTGGTGGTGGCAGCCACACCCGTGAAGAATGGATACGCAAGGACTCTTTGGCATTTGGTTTGGAAGCGGCAATCCGGACGGCTTACTCATTGATGGAGGACAAACCATGAAATTTACTGCAGCCGGTGATATGATCATCCAAAAGCCGATCTACCCCGGGTATGAAGGATTCGGCGCATTGGCAGACTTTATCAAGCAGGGTGATGCCCGTTTTTTCAATCTGGAAACGACCCTGAATCACGAAGGAGAGACTTGTGCTTCCCAGTTCAGCGGCGGCACCTATATCCGCACAGATCCGGAAATTCTCGATAATATTAAGCCTTTTGGCTTTAATATGACCAGCGCCAACAACAACCACGCTCTTGACTTTTCCTACGGTGGTCTACTTGCAACCATCGATGCGTTGGATGCCAGTAACCTTGTCCATGCGGGCCTTGGCAGAAATCTCGACCAGGCAGCAGCGCCCAAGTATCTGGAAACACCAAATGGTCGTGTGGCGCTAATTGCGGTAAACACCTCCTTTGATCCTTCCGCTATGGCAGGTGCGCAATCCCCCCGTGTACCGGGAAGACCCGGCATCAACGGCCTGCGGATCGAAAGCTATATCGAATTGCCCCAGGAGGATATCGACTACATCAAGCAGTTGGGGAAAGATACCAACATCAATGCGGAAAAAGAGATTACCCGGGCAGAAGGCTATCATCCACCCCTTGCGGAAAACGAGGCAGAGCTGGGTGCCATGAAATTTGTCTGCGGCACCCAAAGACGCCATGTATCGAAAGTGAATACCGCGGATCTACAACGGGTGAAAAAAGCAATTTACGAGGCGCAGCTGCAGGCAGATTACATTATGATCTCTGTGCACTCCCACCAGCTAAGCGGCAGTGCCAAGGAATCTCCTTCGGAATTTTTGCAGCAGTTTGCCCACGAATGTATCGATGCCGGTGCCCATGCAATTTTGGGACATGGACCTCATCTGTTGCGTCCAATTGAGGTATATAAGAATTGCCCCATTTTCTATTCACTAGGCGACTTTGTTTTGCAGCTGTACAATGTACTTTTTGCACCGGAGGATTTTTATGAAAAGAACGGCTTAACCTCTGCCGCCACAGTCCACGAGCTGTTGAAAAAGCGTTCCAAAGACTTTACCGTGGGTCTGATGACAGACAAGCGGATGTTCCGTTCCGTGATTCCTTATTGGGAAACGGAGGGCACAAAGCTGACAACGCTGACCCTGCTGCCCATTGAGATGTACATGGACGGAAATAAGTCCCGTCAAGGTCTGCCCTATATCAGCAGCGACCCGGAAATCGGGAAGTATCTTGCGGATATGTGCGTTCCCTTTGGAACAAAGATCACCCCTAATGCAAACGGTACATTGTCCTGTACCTGGTAAGGAGATAGAGAAATGATAGCGATTATCAATGCGGAACTGGTCATGCGTGA
>JAZRCU010000185.1:0-3131 GCA_045659965.1 Faecousia sp. | reverse complement strand
TTTTCTTTTCTGTACCGGCAACAACTACCTCAAAAGAAACCAGCAGATCCTCTTGGCTCACTGCTTTGCGGCCCATACGCACAGCACGCAGAGCAGCTTCATTCACAAGGTTTGCCAGATCTGCACCTACAGCACCGGCGGTTGCGTGGGCGATCTTCTTCAGATCCACATCCTCAGAGAGCTTGATCTTCCGGGTGTGCACCTTCAAAGTGTCCAGACGGCCTTGGAAATTTGGCTTGTCTACAACGATCCGGCGGTCAAAACGGCCGGGACGCAGCAGTGCCTTGTCCAGAATTTCCGGACGGTTGGTTGCTGCCAGACATACGATACCCTTGGAAGAATCGAAGCCGTCGATCTCGCCAAGGAGCTGATTAAGGGTCTGCTCATGCTCGGAGTTACCGCCATACCGGGAATCCCGGGAACGGCCAACAGCGTCGATCTCGTCAATAAAGATAATACAGGGTGCTACCTTGGCTGCCTGCCGGAACAGATCCCGGACACGGCTTGCACCGACACCTACAAACATCTCCACAAAGTCAGAGCCGGAAATGGAGAAGAAGGGGACATTGGCTTCACCGGCTACAGCCTTGGCTAGCAGCGTCTTACCTGTGCCGGGAGAGCCTACAAGCAGCGCGCCCTTAGGCAGCTTCGCGCCAATTTCCGTGTATTTTTGGGGGTCATGGAGGAAATCAATGATCTCCTGTAAAGACTCCTTTGCTTCGTCCTGTCCGGCTACGTCCTGGAAGGTGATGCCGGTCTGCTTTTCCATATAGACCTTTGCCTTGCTGGCACCGATAGAGCCCATCATGCCATTGCCGCCCATGCGGCGAGCGATCATGTTGATGAAGAAAAAGGTAAGGCCAAACATCACCACATAGGAAAGGATCATCATAATGGTGGAGTTATCCTCTACGATCTGGCGATAGACCTTTACACCCATTTCATCCAAGGTGTTGGCCAGTTCCATAGTATCGCTGCCGGTGGGAAGGCCTGTGTAGAATGCTTTTTGCTGGGAGGCAGGCTTGTTGGCTTCCTCCTTGGTCAGATACACGATCCGGTCATACCGCAGTTCTACCTCTGCAAGGTTATCTTCCAAAAATGCCTGACGGAAATCAGAGTAGCTGGTTTCTGTGTACTGGCTGTTTTTGGCAAAATTAAAGATCAGGGCAATCACCAGCACCGCTGCTGCAGCGATCAATATTGTGATCAGTAGATTGCTCTTTGGCTTTTTATCATCGTTATTCGGTTTGTTTTGATTATTGCGATTTTCTTCCATAACATTGCCTCCGCTGCTTACGTTGTATCCATATTATCATATTTTTTACATTATCGCAATGAAAGATACTGCAAAAGGGGTAAATTTTCTGTAAATTTCTCCCACAGGGCAAAAAAATAGCAGTTGTAGGACGCAGGAAAATCTGGTATAATGAGAAAAATACTATGAAAAGTCTGCCCTGTAGCAAAGGAGAATATATCATGAGAGAAAATAACCGTCGCAGAGAGCCTGTACGTCCTGTGGAAGAAAATGAAGGACAGTTAGAAGGAAGAAATGCCTTAACTGAGGCGCTTAAAAGCGGCCGTACCATTGATAAAGTGTTTATTGCTTCCGGAGATACGGACCGGGCATTGCAGCGTTTGGCTGCGCAGGCAAAAGAAGCCGGTGCGGTGGTAGTGCCGGTGGACAGACGGAAGCTAGATGCCATGAGTACCACCCGTTCTCATCAGGGCGTGATTGCGTTAGCAGCTGCCAGAGAGTATTTTTCTATTGACGATCTGCTGGAAACTGCTGCAGAGCGCGGAGAAACACCGCTGCTGGTGATTTGTGATGAGCTATCTGATCCTCACAATCTGGGTGCGATTTTGCGTACGGCAGAATGTGCTGGCGCTCATGGTGTGATCATCCCCAAGCGCCGCAGCGTGGGACTGACTGCGGTAGTGGCCAAGGCTTCTGCCGGTGCGGTAGAGTATATGAAGGTGGCAAGAGTGACCAATATCAATGCGGCCATCGAGGAACTGAAGGAAAAGGGCGTTTGGATCTTCGGTACTGCTGCAGAAGGCTCTGTGCCGATGTACAAAGCAGATCTGACTATCCCGGCGGCCATTGTGATTGGTAACGAGGGTGACGGTATGAGCCGTCTGGTGCAGAAAAACTGCGATGTGACTGTGCATATTCCTATGAAGGGACAAATTACTTCTTTGAATGCGTCCAATGCTGCCTCTATCTTGCTTTATGAAGCAGTCCGGCAGCGTTTGCAGAAGGAGGGCTGAGAATGGATGAACAGGAACTGAAAAATCAATCCGTGGAAGAAGAATTCAGTTTAGAAGACATCATTAAAGAGTTTAGTGACCTGCCTGCCCAAGAGGATGAAGAATCCCAGCCTCCGGTGGAGGATGAAGAGGAAATTACGGAACATGAGCCGTCTTTGGAGGAAGATTCCTGTGAGGAATCTGTGACAACAGAGGCTACCATTCGTTTTGAGGCGATTCCTGATTTCAAGGGAACTGTGAAAAACGCAGAGCAAATTGATGATGAGGAAGATGAACAGATAACACCTTACATTCCGGAGCAGCCTCAGGGCGCAGAGCCTTACTCTGCAGAATGGGAGCCGGAATATGAGCAGCCTATTGCGGAGTATGTGCCGCCTCGGCCCATCGTGTTCCATCCCCGTTCCCGTCTGCGTGAATTAAAGCGCAAACTGGTAAACGGCCCGGAACGGTTGTATTATGAGTTGTCTGAAAAGGGTCTGGGAAAGCTGCAGCTGGCCATTTTCTTTAATTTGTTGTTAGTGCTGCTGACAGCGGGTGCTACGGCTATGTACACCCTAGGCTGGGTAGGAGAAAACCGACTGCGGTTTATGATCTTTGGTCAGTTTATCGCCATGCTGATCTCTGCGCTTTTGGGAAGCTTCCAGCTGATCGAGGGCGGTGCAGATATTTTCAAGAAGCGGTTTTCTTTAAATTCTCTGTTGCTGTTTTCTTTCCTGCTCTGCTGCGTAGATGGTATTTTTTGCCTGATGCAGCTGCGGATTCCTTGCTGCGCTGCTTTTAGCTTGCAGATGACCATGTCTTTGTGGAATGCCTATCATAAGCGAAACACCAAGCTGGGCCAGCTGGATACTATGCGTAAGGCG
>JAZRCU010000184.1:0-5319 GCA_045659965.1 Faecousia sp. | reverse complement strand
GTTTTGGTGCATCGGGTATTTTTTACCAGTCTGGATTTAATGTATCCCGGAGGGGACAGGAGTGGAAGATCTGATATGCGATAGATTTATATTCCTGCAGATCTGTGGTTTTGCGTAGACGTTTAGATGATTTTTCTGCGTTTTCAAACAGACACAGTAGATATCGCCAATTTTCTTTTAGGCGGAACATGGCATTCCGGGAGCCTCCAAAGGCGGCCGTATAAGCATCCAACAGATCATTGTGGAATGCTTCCAACTGATGAATATACGAATTCTTGTTACAAAACATTCCCGGATCTCCAACCAATCCACGGCCCAGCATAACACTTTCAATTTTGGGGTAGATGTTCTGTAGGTCTGCAATTTCTTTAGCAGAGCAAAGATTGCCATTATAGCACACCGGTGCCTTGCTATGGGTCAGTCCGTACACAAAGGCTTCCATATCCGGTGCGCCGTTATAAAATGCGCTTCGTGTTCTTGGGTGTATGATCAGTTCTTTTACAGGGTATTGATTGTAAATTTCAAGCAGTCTTGGAAATTCCTCGGATTGTGAAAACCCAATTCGCGTTTTCAAAGAAATATCCACAGGACTTGCGGAAAAAATTACATCCAGAAATTGCTCCAGAAGATCTGGCTCTAATAGCATTCCAGCGCCCTTTTTCTTAGCGGTTACAGTCCCGGAAGGACAGCCAAGATTTAAGTTGACCTCTGTATAACCAAGATCTGCACATTGCTGTGCCAGCCATAGAAAATCCTCAGGATTTTTAGTCAGAATTTGGGGAACAAGGGCGTAGCCCAGGGTATCTGCCCGGGGTAATTCCCTTGCTTCCTTTGGGGTCAATTTCCTATGGACAGTGGGGGAGAAAAAGGGGGTAAAATATTTATGGATGCCCGGAAAGTGCTGATGATGCAATTGCCGATAGATATGGTCGGTGATACCTTCCAGGGGCGCAAAATAAACTTGCATAGATAACTCCTAAAAAAGGTGCGTCACGCAGATTGTGACGCACCCTGCTTTTTAGATTTCCATAATCACAGGCAGGATCATGGGGTTGCGCTTTGTGGTCTTAAACAGATAGCCGCTCAGGTCATTTTTAATGGCAGATTTGATAGAGGACCAGTCGCGGACATGCTTTCTGCCGCAGCGCTCGATGGCTTCCATGGCAACAGCTTTCAGCTCTTCCATAAGCTCCTCGGATTCCTTCACGTAAATGAAACCGCGGGTAATAATATCCGGTCCGGACACCACAGAGCCGTCCTGAGAAGAGATGTTGACGCAGACGACGATCATGCCGTCCTGTGCCAAGTGCTTTCTGTCCCGTAGAACGACGCTGCCCACATCGCCAACACCGGTGCCGTCAACAACCACCTTGCCGGCAGTCACAGTGCCGTTTAGTTTGCAGCTTTTTCCGGTGAATTCCAGAATGCTGCCGATCTCAGCTACACGGACGTTTTTTGCCGGAAGACCCAGCTGGGTCGCCAGTTTGCCGTGGATCTGCAGATGGCGCTGCTCACCATGGACGGGGACAAAAAACTTAGGCTTGCAAAGGGCGTGGATAATTTTCAGCTCTTCCTGACAGGCGTGGCCGGAAACATGCAGACCTTCGCTCTTTTCGTAAACAACCTCTGCGCCTTTGCGGTAAAGTTCGTTAATAATACGGGAAACGGCTTTTTCGTTGCCGGGAATGGCGGAGGCGGAGATGATGATCCGGTCGCCGGCCATAATATCCACCTGTTTATGGGTAGAGAATGCCATGCGGTACAGAGCCGACATGTTTTCGCCCTGAGAGCCGGTGGACACGATCACAACTTTGTTTTTCGGCAGGCTCTTTGTTGCAGCCAGATCAACAATGGTGCCGGCGGGGACTTTGATATAGCCCAGAACTTGGGCAACCTTCAGCATCTTTAGTATGCTGCGACCTGTGACTGCGCCCTTACTGCCTTAACGGTGGGCGGTAGCCAGCACCGCTTGAATTCGGTGCATATTGGAGGCGAAGGTAGTTACTACGATCCGTTGATCACAGTTTTTAAATTGCCGATCCAAACCCTCTGCCACAATGTTTTCGCTGGGGGTATAACCTTGCCGTTCAACATTGGTAGAGTCAGCCAGTAATGCCAGTACCCCATTGTTGCCCAATTCACCGAAACGGGCAAGGTCGATCATGCCGTCCTTGGCAGTGGGGTCGATCTTAAAGTCGCCGGTCATGATCACTGTACCCACAGGGGTGTGGATGGCAAAGGCAACGGCATCAGCAATAGAATGGTTTACATGAATAAACTCCACAGTAAAGCATCCGGCTTTTACTACGTCGCCGGGCTTGTGGGTGATCAGTTTTACTTTATCAGCGATCCTGTGGTCTTCCAGTTTTAGCTTTACAAGGCCGCAGGTCATTGCGGTTGCGTGGATGGGGCAGCTGATCTGCTGCATGCAGTAGGGGATAGAGCCAATATGGTCCTCGTGTCCGTGGGTAATAAACATGCCCCGGATCTTCTTTGCGTTTTGTACCAGATAGGTAAAGTCGGGGATGACCAAATCAACACCGTACATATCTTCATCCGGGAAACCTACACCGCAATCAATGATGATCATATCTTTTCCATATTCAAAAACGGTAATATTCTTACCGATCTCATCCAGACCGCCAAGGGGGATTATTTTAAGTTTTTCAGCCAATGTATACTCCTTTCAAAAATGGGAAATTGTGTGAATAGACATAACAAAGCATGCAGCCGCATGTACCAGGTTTAGCCCCGTATCGCTATTCCCGGCACAAAAATACGCCTGCATACCTTATGTAATTTAAGTTTTTTGCACGATTGTGCATATGCGCAGGTCTGCCTACCTGCCGCTTCTTTGATAAGTATACCACATTTTGCAGAAATGTACATAGATTTTTTTTGACAACCCATGACAAAATGCGCAATTTCTTCTTTAAAGAGGAAAAATTCAGTTGCAGTATCTGTGGGAGTTTGTTATAATGAATAAAATAGCGTTTACTATATCATTTAGGTTAAGGAGGCGATGGCTTTGAACAAAAAATTAGGCAGATTGCTTAGCCCCAGCACAGGTTTCTATCTGTGGATATGCCTTGCATTTACAGTGGCCACCGCATTGTGGGGGCTGTATGCTCTTGCGGGAATTGAATTGGGTGTAACTGTGCTTTTGCTGGCATTTCATTTGGTTGCCCATGATAATCGTCGCAGAGGCTTGCAGGCCTTTGTCCAGCAGAGTGCCAGCTTGGCTGAGTATACTGCGGATGCAGAGAGCCCTTTCCCTATGGTGGTATTGCGTCTGGCAGACAGTCGGATCGTATATACCAACGATATGTTTGCGAAGCTGACAAACTTCCATCCTGTTTTTACAGAGCATAGCATTGATGAGATCCTTCCCGGTTTCCAGTTGGATTGGCTGGTCAGCGGCAAACAGGAATATCCTTATGATGTTACCATCGGCAAACGGCGTTACCGTGTTTATGGCACAGCTATCCGTGGTGATGACAGCCAAAATACCCCGTTGGGCTTTTTGTATTTCTCTGATCTTACAGAGCTATATCAGGTTCGTGATGAATATATCCGTTCCCGTCCTGTAGTGTCCATATTACTTGTGGACAATTATGAGGAAATGACCCGGAACATGACTGACGGTGCTATTTCTGCTATGGATGCCAAAATCAATGAAACCATCTTAAAGTGGGCAAATGATTATCAAGGCATGCTCCGGAAACTGGAAAAGAACCGTTATTTGCTGGTCTTTGAAAAACGGGATCTGAAGAAAGCAATTGACAGCAAATTCTCTGTTTTGCAGGATATCCACGAGGTTACTTCTTCTTCCGGCTTAGAGGCCTCTCTTTCTCTCGGTATCGGTGTGGATGCCACAACCTTTGCTGAAGGCTATGAATTTGCTGCATTGTCCATTGAAATGGCCTTGAGCCGTGGCGGTGATCAGGCGGTTGTGAAGGACCGACTGAACTTTACCTTCTATGGCGGCCGTAATAAAGAAGCAGATCATCGCAGTAGAGTGCGTTCCCGCGTGACTGCCAATTCTTTGCTGGAATTGATTGGACAAAGCAGCCATGTGTTCATTATGGGTCATAAAAATGCGGATATGGACTCTATCGCCGGCGCTATGGGCGTTACTTGCCTGTGCCGCAAGAAGGGCAAGCCGTTCCATATTGTATTGGATATGGAGAATAATTCGGCTACATCCCTGATCGAATTGATCCGCCAAGCGCCGGAGTATGAGGATGTATTTATATCCGGACAGGATGCGCTGCTACTTTGCGATAATCGCAGCACCCTGATCGTTGTGGATACCAACCGGCCCGATCAGGTGGAATACCGCCCCTTGCTGGAAGCGATCCCCAAAGTTTGCGTGATCGACCATCATCGCCGTGCTGCAGATTATATCAAGCCTGTGGTTGTGAATTTCCATGAGCCTTACGCATCTTCTACTGCAGAACTGGTTACAGAGCTTTTGCAGTATGGTGTTGAGAAGAAGGATGTATTGCCTATAGAAGCAAAGGCTATCATGGCTGGACTGTTCTTAGACACAAAGAGCTTCCATGTGCGTACCGGTGAGCGTACCTTTGAAGCTGCAGCTTATCTGCGGCAGCTAGGTGCAGATACTGTGGAGGTAAAAAAACTTCTGCAGCATGATTTCCAGAATACTTTGGCAAAACATCAGATCATTCAGGCGGCAAGATTGTATCGGCAGGAAATTGCCATCGCTGCGTTGAATGCGCCTACTTCTCGTATTTTGGCAGCGCAGGCTGCAGACGAGCTTTTAAACATCTCGGGAATTACCGCATCTTTTGTGCTCTATCCCGATGACAATGGGGTAGTGATCTCTGCCCGCTCTATTGGCGATGCCAATGTTCAGGTGATCCTGGAGCCTATGGGCGGTGGTGGCAATACTGCGACTGCCGGCGCACAGGTCAGCGACAGCACAGTCAAAGAGGTGCTTGATCGGCTGGTGGCGTCTATTGACCGTTATTATGAATCTTAAAGGAGTGTTTGAATATGAAAGTTATTTTGCAGGTTGATGTAAAGGGTAAGGGCAAAAAGGGCCAGATGATCGAAGTATCTGATGGCTATGCCAGAAATTATATGCTGCCCAGAAAGCTTGCTGTAGAAGCAACTGCTGATGCAGTCAATACCATGCGTATGAACGACAAGGCTGCCGCAGAGAAGGCAGCGAAGGAACGGGCAGAAGCTTTGGAAATTTCTAAGCAGCTGCGTGCTATGACCTTGACAGTCGCTGCTAAGGGTGGCGGTGCCGGCAAGCTGTTTGGCTCTGTTACCAACCAGGAAATTGCAGAT
>JAZRCU010000183.1:0-5077 GCA_045659965.1 Faecousia sp. | reverse complement strand
GGACTGTTGCCGGCGACGGCTCGACGGAGGCGAACCTCTATCCGCGCGTTGCGTGGATGCTAACGAGTCCCTCCGGCGTGTAACGATACAGAACAAGGACTCGAACAATCTAAATCGCAATATGCCGGTGGCATATTGCTGACACCAGTGCGAACACTGGTGGCTACTCTATCTTTATAAAAAATCCTTGTCTTTTTCTCCAATTCGGGTTATAATACCAAAAGAAACCTAAGGAGGTCATATTATGGCTGTAAAAATTGAAAAAACTACGATTATCGGTGACATTTTGGATGTAGCTCCTCAGGCTGCTCCTTTGTTCTTCGCCATTGGCATGCACTGTCTGGGCTGCCCCTCTTCCCGGAACGAAACTGTGGAAGAAGCTTGCGCAGTTCACGGCATTGAGTGCGATCCCTTCCTGGCGCAGCTGAATCATTTCCTGGAAGCTTACGAAGCTGATCAGGCTGAGAAGGCTTAAGAAAACCGGCGCCGCCATCCCGTTTGCCGGGATGGCAGTTTTTATTTACGAGGTATCATTATGAACATCCCCTTATCCAATCGGCTTCGCGCCTGCTGCAGCTTCGTTCGCCCCGGTGATCGGGTAGCTGATATTGGCTGCGATCACGGATATCTTGGCATTTACTTATTGACCCAAGGTATCGCAAAATCCGTAATCGCATCTGATGTCAATCCTCAACCATTGGAGAGCGCAGCAAGAAATTGCAGCAAATTTGGTGTAGCTGATAAAATGCAGCTATATCTTTCCGATGGTGCAAGAAGCATCCCCAGAGATTTTGATACATTGGTCTGTGCCGGTATGGGCGCTGACACCATGATCTCCATTCTCGAGGGCGCGAAGTGGCTGCAAAATGATCAATATCGGCTGATCCTGCAATGCCAGTCCCGTCGTCCGGAGCTGCGCCGCTACTTAAATGAGCAGGGATTTTCTATTATAGCTGAAACTTTAGCTGAAGATGGCAAGTTTATTTATCCAATTATGGAAGTTACGTATCATCCCGGTCAAACACTAACCGATGCGCAGTATCATATAAGCCCCCAACTGCTTTCCTGTGGCAGTCCCCTGCTTCCTGCTTTCTATGAAAGAGTGGTCACAGGTATTGAAACAACGGTACAGGGTCTATCCAAAAGCGGCGGAGAAAAGCTGGAAGCATACCAAAGCATCCTTGCAGAACTAAAAACCATGGAGGTACAAATCAATGGCAACCGTGCTTGACATTTTAAAATTTATACACACCATAGCACCTCCTGAGATGAAAGAGGATTGGGATCGTGTTGGTCTTAACTGTGGCCATGCCGATCGAGAAGTTTCCTCTATTTTGGTAGCGCTGGATCCTTTTGAAGCTGTCTGCCAAGAGGCTAAGGAGCTTGGTGCTGATCTGCTTGTGACCCATCATGCCCTAATGTGGAATCTTGGCTTTGTGACCGATATGGATCAGCAAGGCAAAAACACCTTGTTTCTCATTGAAAACAACATTGCCCATATCAACGCCCATACAAATTTGGATTGCGCACCCGGTGGTGTGAACGATATTCTGGCACAAAAGCTTGGACTTGAGAATATTCAAGTCATTTGCCCGAAAGGTGTCGATGCCCAAGGTCGTCCTTGGGGGTTGCTGCGCTGCGGATGCGTTGCACCCCAAAACTTAGAGAGCTTCCTGAAGCAAGTAAAAGAAGCTTTGGGCTGCAAGGGTTTACGTTACGTCAAAGGCAACAAGCCTGTGCACAAGGTAGCTGTAGGCGGCGGTGCATGCGCTTCCGAGCTGCAGCAAGCCATCGACAGCGGCTGCGATACCTTTGTGACTGCTGATGTGCGTTACAACCAGTTCTGGGATGCAAAAAATGCCGGGATCCACTTGGTAGACGCCGGACATTTCCACACAGAAGATCCTGTTTGCGACTATCTTGTTTCCCAGCTGCAGGCAGCATTCCCTGATATCCGTGTAACAAAATCCACACGGCATACCGATTGCGCAGAGTTCTTTTAATGCAATTCTGCTGAAATTCAAAAATTTCGTCTAAATCATTGATTTTATATAGTAAATATGCTAGAATGTTTGCGTTTTGATGCAAATGATTATGAGAAGGGAAGATTTTTATGTCCGGACATTCCAAATGGCATAACATCCAAAAGACCAAAGGCGCACAGGACGCTAAGCGCGCTGCTGCCTTTACAAAGATTGCAAAAGAATTGATCGTAGCAGTAAAGGAAGGCGGCGGTATCGCTGATCCTGCCAACAACTCCCGTCTTGCTACTGTTATCACCAAGGCCAAGGCCGCCAATATGCCTAATGACAACATTAAACGATGCTTGGAAAAGGCTATGGGCGCAGGCAGCGGCGATGCCTATGAATCCATTACCTATGAAGGCTACGGCCCCGGCGGTGTTGCCGTGATCGTAGAAACCATGACTGACAACCGCAACCGTACTGCAGGCTCTATGCGCCACCACTTTGATAAGTTCGGCGGCAACTTGGGCGCATCCGGCTGCGTGTCCTGGAGCTTTGATAAGAAGGGCGTTCTGGTCATCCACAATGAAGATGGCGACTACGACGAAGAAGAAGTCATGATGGACGCCATGGACGCAGGTGCTGACGACTTTGAGGCCGAAGAAGGTTGCTTCACCATCTACACCCTGCCCGATGACTTTAACGAAGTCGTTGCAAAGCTGGACAAGTACACCTTTGCTTCCGCCCAGATTGAAATGGTACCTCAGAACTACCAAAAGCTGGAGAGCGAAGAGCATGTTAAACTGATGGAAAAGCTCATCGACATCATGGAAGAAGATGACGATGTACAGAACATCTGGCACAACTGGGAAGAATAAAAAATTAATCGCCCTCATTAGAGGGCGATTTTTTTATTCAGCTTTCAGTTGGGTGCAAGGGACAAACCCTTCCCTATCCTCCCACCGCTGTAAGCAGCGAGCCATTTGCGTAATAAATACATCGTTAGTTGGTGCACGCTCCTTATGATTTGGGAAATACATCCGCCAAATTGCCGGATTGCCCCGCTCATAAGCGCCGCGAATCGCATCTCGTAAAGCTTTCTCAATCTGCGGAATATTACCGTCACAATGCTTGATTACGGCTGGGTATAATTCCTTAGTAATCACATATTCCGGGTGGAAATATTTTTCCATTACCGCCCAATAGATCCGTTTAAAATTAGACCGCACCATGCGGAAACCCATAGATAAGAGCAAATCTTCCAGATGTGCGCCTGTAGCATTCACATCGCGATCCGAATAACGTAGAACAAATCCAATGGTGCGAATATGAGAAACCAACTGGTCCACATTGCAAGGCAAAGCCATAATGCCGCAAATCCCCAGATCTTCCAATTGATCGAAAGTATATCCTTGGGACACCCGGGATAGCACCAGCACCTGCGTCTTATGACCAGCAAGTCGCAGAGTTTTCAACACTGTAACACAGTCGATCTCAGGAAGAATGGCATTGATCACCAAAATATCGGGAGTAAAATCCGGTATTATATTTAGCGCTTGCTCACCATCAGTACAGCTTAGCACCAAAAACTCATTCTGCAGCTGTCTGGATATGGCTTTTGCCAATACATCTGACGGCTCTGCGATCAAAAGTCTTTGCACCGTTTTTGTCCTCCCCTCTTCGTTTTTTTCAGCATACCACAAAATGCTGTGGATTTCAACTGATTGTGACCACAATTTTCCGACGAATTCCGACAAAAATGCCCGGTCCTATGACCGGGCATTCTCTTTCATTATTGACCGCCAAAATTGAAGAAATAATTGAAGAAATCCTCAAAATTTCCACCGGGAATTTGCTGCTGTTGTTGCTGTTGCTGCTGTTGCTGCTGTTGCTCAGGGATTGTTTCTTCTTCCAATTCCTGCTTCGGCTTTTCATCCAAAGTAATCGCAAATTCCAGCTCTGCACCGCTGCGGAAAACCTTAATGGTAGTAGCATCGCCGGGCTCAAACTGCCGCAGAGCCTTCGTCAGTTCCGACATAGAGGTCACTTCTATATCGCCAATGGCAACAATAATATCCTTCGCCTGAACGCCAGCTTCCTGTGCACAGTAACCTTCTGTAACAGACTCCACATAAACGCCCATTGGGAAACCGTAGGTCTGAGCAACCTCCTGATCCATATCCCGGACCATAACGCCCAGATATGCCCCGGAGATATAACCCTTTTCCATAATGTCGGTGATCATATCCCGTACATCGTCAATGGGAATCGCAAAGCCGATGCCCTCAATGGTCGCGCCGGATGTGCTGGTACCGGAATATTTAGCCGTTGTAATACCTACCACCTGGCCATACATGTTAAATAACGGGCCGCCGGAGTTTCCGGAGTTGATAGCTGCATCGGTCTGCATCATGTTGATCGCCGTACCATCAGTAGATACCATGCGATCCTTAGCGCTGATGTAACCAATGGTCATGGTAGAAGTTAATTCACCCAAAGGATTACCAATGGCCGCTACACGATCGCCTACGCCCAACGCATCGCTGCTGCCCAAAGTCACGTGAGGCAATCCGGTGCCGTCAATCTTCAACACCGCCAAATCATTGGTGGCATCGTATCCCATCAACTTAGCTTCGTAAGAAGTTCCGTTGTACAAGATGACCTGCAGAGAGTTTGCGCCGCTAACAACGTGATAGTTTGTTACCACAAAACCATCCTCAGAAACAATGAAACCGGAGCCAGCGGATGCAGTTTCGGATATCTGGCCATAGAAATTGGTTGTCAAGCCCTGATTGGAAATCGCAACAACCGCATCTACATTCTGCTGATAAACCTGACGAGGAGTCAACTCTCCATCAGCCAAAATCTCACCGCTATCAGAATACTGGAAATTCTGATATTTAGCTTCCAAATCTTGCAGCTTATTATCTATAGAGTCTGTGTAATCTTCCAGCTTTTCCTCGTAGTATTCCTTCATAGCCGCAGCCGTAATTCCGCAGCACAGCGCCGCCAAAACAGCTACCGCAACACCACAAGCTAAAATCTTTTTCAACTTTTTGCTGCCGGATTTTTTCTGTTTCTTTACCTTAGGTTTTACTTCAGCAACTACCTCG
>JAZRCU010000182.1:0-1929 GCA_045659965.1 Faecousia sp. | reverse complement strand
GTCCTCAGAAGCTTACTGACACTCATGCAACGTTCGTCTTCAACCAATCGTTCGATCGGACAATTTATAAAGTTAAATGCGTTATAAAGCGGAACAAGTGCCCAGATCAAGGTAAGGATTTTCCAATTTTCTGTACCGAATACAGCGAAAAAGAGTGTTGAACCCAGGATAACTCCCACCGCACCCCAGCAATAGAAGGAATGCAGAAGGCTCATGACGCCCGCCTTGTTCTCAAAGGGACAGGCTTCCACGATGGGACTCAGCAGAACCTCTTCCAGGCCGCTGCCGATGGCATAAAGCACAACGCAGAGCAGAATGCCGATAAACGGCACGGGAAGGATATCCGGCAGAATTGCCATCAAGGCCAGGCCTGCCGCCGAAACCACCTGCGATGCCACAACGCAGGGGCGATAGCCGAACTTGTCGGTGAGCTTTGGGGCCACAAGGTCCGTCAGCAGCTGTGTTAAGTAGAACACCAGGGGGATCAGCGCGATCTTATCCAGGGTGATCCCGTAGGTGCTTTTGAAGGTCAAAAACAGCAAAGGTGTAAAATTGGCGGTGATAGCCTGGGTGATAAAGCCGATATAACAGGCTATGAGGGTCTTTTTGTAGTTCTTTTGTCTCATCATGATGATTCCCTTCAAGTTTAGATTTCTTTTAGAGCGGGGAGAGGATATCTTGGGATGCACGTTCCTTTCTATATTGAGAAGGGCTGACGCCAGTGTAACGCTTGAAGGCAAGGCCAAAGGTATGCAGGGAGGTAAAATGCAGCTGGTCTGAAATGTCGCTGATCTTCATATTGCTGTTTTCCAGAAGCTCCATGGCGGTTATCAATTTTTTCTGTGTCAGGTATTCTTTTAGTGTCATTTCCATTTTCTCTTTAAAAATATGACACAGATAATAATCGTTGTAGGAAAGCGCCGACGCAATTTCTTTCACTCTGGTTATGGTCAGATACTCCCGGTCAATATACTTCAGTGCCTGATAGACCGCATAGTTGGACGCCGATTTATTCTGCTTATTCAGCTTTACTTTCGCCGTTCCGGAGAGAATTCGATATAGGAGAATCAGCATTTGACAAAAATAAAGATGGATCATCTCATTGCTCTCCGCATCCCGGATATAGAATTCGTCGATCAGCAGGGAAAACAGCCGCTTAATACTGCCGATATCTTCCACTAGGAAGCTGCGGCGATTCCGGGTTGCGTTTAGAAAGACCCCAATACTGGCACAACTGGCATCCGGATGGTAGCCGATACAGCAATAATGGAAATTCTCGTTGTCGTCTGCTACGATTCGATGGACTTCGCCGCGCTTGATAAAGTGGATCTGACCGGCCTGCATAGCAAAACAGGAACCTCCGGAATAAATGGTTGCCTTTCCTGAGAAGGCATATGTAATTTCGTCACACATTTGGATGTGTGTCGGGATCTCGCTGCCCCGGATCAGAGAAAGCTCTGCGATTTGAGTGATTTCTGCGGAAGGTGTGTGCATCTGTCCCTTGGAAAATCTGTGGTTATAGGAAAATAGCTTGTTTGTGATTTTCATAAAATCATCTCCGAAAAAAGCATACCACAAAAAGAACTGTCAAGCAATGGCTACCGCAATTTTTTGATAATAAAATCACAATAAATATGCTGTTGCATTTGTGCGGTATTTGATACACTAAAAATGCGAAGCAGCGCAAAACACGTATCAAGAGTTTTCACAACCCACGGACGCAAAAAGAAAGCCTGTTTTGTGAAGTGTGGATGCGTCCGAAAAATGACACTGTATGAGGAGGAAAATCATATGAAAGTAGCAATCATCGGCTGCGGCTCCATTGCTGTGAGCCAGCATATCCCCGCGTATATGAATCATCCCAAGGTGGAGATCAAGTATTTCTGCGATGCCCGTAAGGAAGCGGCAGAAAAGGCAGTAAAGCAATTT
>JAZRCU010000181.1:0-7680 GCA_045659965.1 Faecousia sp. | reverse complement strand
CTCGAACCCCCGACCTACTGCTTAGAAGGCAGTTGCTCTATCCAGCTGAGCTACTGGCGCATTTCTATGGAGCGGGTGACGGGAATCGGACCCGCGTATCCAGCTTGGAAGGCTGGTGTTCTACCATTGAACTACACCCGCGTCAGTCCCTGTGCGGTCAGCTAGCTGATTTTAGCACAGAACTTACCACTTGTCAAGGGGAAATGCCTAGGATTTGGGGGATTTTTTTATAAATTACGTCCGCAACCGCACCTTGGGCGCATTCGCACACATTGGGATACCGATCCGCAACTGTGCCATCACAAGGGCAAAAGGCATAGTCCGCCCCGTCCAGCATGGGGATATCATTCTCCGCATCACCCACACAAACCAAAATCTTTTTTCCCAGTCGGTGCTGCAGATCTCTTGCGGCCCGGATCTTGGAAACACCCTTGGCGTTAATATTCAAAATTCTCGCTGCCGGGCGGAAAATCTCCACCTTGTCCCCCATGAGCTGCTCCAGCTGCTCTATGATCTGGGTAAACCGAGCCATCCGGTCCGGACGCTTTTCGTAAAGAGCCGATACCAAAGGAGTTTCCACCTCATCAAAAATCGCGATCTTGATAAAAGGCCCTAAGTCATCCCCGGGCTTTACGATCTTGTACTCCCAGCCGGCATTTTCATACAGGGCAATGGTCTGGGGGGTGGGATTATGGAGATAATGGGCACCCATGCCATGGATCTCCACGCTGACATCGGGAAACATCTTCTGCAGCATCAGCCATGTTTCCCAAGGCTCCATATCCAAAGTGGCCGCTTGGGTCAGCACCCCGTTGTCATAGGCCGCGCCGCCGTTATACATGATAAAAGGAGCGTTGACCGGGATCGTGGCCAAGTATTTGCGGAAGTTGGGCACAGTCCGTCCGGTATTTACTGTAAAAGTGCCGCCATGTTCCATAAAATAGGCAATGGCATCTAAATTTCTCTGAGGGATATTGGCGCTGGGATCTGTTAAAGTACGGTCAAAATCCACAGTCAAAAGCACATCGGAAAACATATTATCCCATCCTCTCCAACTTTTCCAAAACTTGGGTAAAATAGTTAGGCAGCGGAGCAAAGACCATCACCGGCCGCTGATCTCTGGGGTGACGGAAGCAAAGCTGCCCGGCATGAAGCACCTGACTGGACTGACCCAGCTCCGGCTTTTTATGTCCGTAGACCACGTCTCCCAAAATGGGATGGCCGATAGATGCCATATGGACACGAATCTGGTGGGTGCGGCCGGTTTCTAAGCGGCAACGCACATGGGTGTAGCCCCGATAGCGCTTCACCACCTCCCAATGGGTGACGGCATTGCGGCTATTGCGCTGGGTAACACACATTTTCTTTCTGTCTGTGGGATGGCGGCCAATGGGGGCATCCACCGTGCCGCTGTCCTCTTTAAAGCTGCCGCAGACGATACATTCGTAAGTTCTGGCCATAGTGTGGTCTTTTAATTGAGAAGCCAGCACTGTATGGGCAAGGTCATTTTTTGCCACTGCCAACAATCCGGAGGTGTCCTTGTCGATCCGGTGGACAATGCCCGGGCGCAGCTCTCCGTTGATGCCAGAAAGAGAATCTCCCATGGCATACAGAAGGCCGTTGACCAAGGTGTCATCTTGGTGGCCTGCTGCCGGATGGACAACCAGACCCTTGGGCTTATTGACCACCAGCACGTCCTCGTCCTCATAGACAATGTCCAAAGGCATTTCCTTTGGAACAATGTCCACCTCTTTCGGCTCAGGCATAGTAACAGAAACCTCATCGCCCGGCTGCAGCTTGTCGTTTTTCTTCGCCTGTTTGCCGTTTAAAAGCACCAAACCTGCTTCCAAAAGCTTCTGGGCACCGCTGCGGCTCATATTTTCCATATTTTCTGCCAAAAAAGCATCCATCCGCTGGCCGGAGCTTTCTGCGATCAGCTTCATTTTTTCTCTTCCTTCCAAAATTCACGGTTGAAAATCACTAAGTGCAGCATCAGCAAAATACAGCCGCAGGTGATAAAGCAATCCGCCACGTTAAACACAGGAAACTCAATAAACTCCACAGCGATCATATCCACCACATAGCCCAGCCGCAACCGGTCGATCATATTGCCTAGGCCCCCTGCAAATACTGCTGCAACACACCACCGCTCAAAGGTGGTAAAGGGCATCCGCTTCTTGGAAAATTCCCAGATAACTGCTGCGGTGAATAAAACAAAGATCAGCAAAAACAACCAGCGCATCCCCTGAAAAGAGGAAAATGCTGCGCCTGTGTTTTGCACATAAGTCAGATGGAAGATGCCGTCTAATACAGGCACTTTTTCAAATAGTGCGATATTTTCAACCACCCAGAATTTGCTCAGCTGATCCAGCACCACCGCCACCGCTGCAAACAGGGCCATTAACATATATGTCATCGCTTGCCTCCAAAGAAATTTCTTATAAAACATCTTACCATTTTGCCAAAAGAATGTCAAACGAAACAAAGGCCACCGGCGCTTTTGCCGGTGGCCTTTCTTTTATTCTCCGTAGCCTAAGGGGTTGTTTTTCTGCCAGTTCCAAGAGTCCCGGCACATATCTGCTAAGTTTTTCTCTGCCTTCCAGCCCAAAAGCTTCTCACTCTTGGCAGGATCTGCATAGCAGGTGGCAATATCACCGGGGCGGCGCTCTACGATCTGATAAGGCAGCGCTACCTGATTTACCTCCCGGAAGGTATTTACCATATCCAGCACGCTATAGCCTGTGCCGGTGCCTAAGTTAAACACCTCACAGCCTGCATGCTCGGCAACATATTTCACCGCAGCCACATGGCCCTTTGCCAAATCCACCACATGGATGTAATCTCTTACACCGGTGCCATCGTGGGTATCATAGTCGTTGCCGTAAACGCTGAGCTTTTCCCGACGGCCAACTGCTACTTGGGTGATGTAAGGCATCAGGTTGTTGGGGATACCCCGGGGATCTTCACCGATTCGTCCACTTTCATGGGCGCCGATGGGGTTGAAGTAACGCAGCAGGCAAATGCTCCAATCCTTGTCGGCAAATGCCATACCGGAAAGGATCTGCTCTGTCATGTATTTTGTCCAGCCATAGGGGTTGGTGCAGCCGCCGGTGGGGCTATTTTCATTTAAGGGCATTTCGTTGCCGGCGGTATAGACGGTGGCAGAAGAGGAGAAGATGATCTTCTTCATACCCACCTGCTCCATGACCTTGGTGAGCACCAGGGTGGAGTTTAAGTTGTTATCATAGTATTTCCAAGGGATGCTGACGCTCTCGCCCACAGCCTTCAAGCCGGCAAAGTGAATCACGCAGCCGATCTCATTTTCTGCAAAGATCTTCTGCAGCAGCGCTTCGTCCCGGACATCGCCTTCATAGAATTTTAAGGTCTTTCCGGTGAGCTCCTGCACTCTTTGCAAAGACTCGGAATTGGAATTGCAGAGGTTATCCACCACCACAACGCCATAGCCGCATTCTAAAAGCTCCAGACATGTGTGAGAGCCGATATAACCGGCACCACCTGTTACCAAAACATTCATTGTGCATTCTCCTACTTTTTATTGTTTTCTGAATTCATTGTATCAAACAAAGAAAAAAAAGCAACTGTTTTTCTACAATTTCTAAAGTGCAGTTTTTGCTTGCTATTTTCCGCTATCAGGGATATAATTATATTGAGTTATTGTATACCGAGGTAACTATGGATATTAAAAAGCGCATTTTGCTTCTTACCACCGGTGGCACCATCGCCTGCGCCCCGGGCACAGAAGGGTTAGAGCCCCAAAGTTCAAAGATCATGGCTGACACCTTAGATCAGCTGAAACAGCACTATCAGATCACCGTCAAAGACGTGATGTGTTTAGACTCTTCTAACATTCGCCCGGAGGAATGGCAGCAGATCGCTACAGACATCTTTGCCCATCGGCAGGACTATGACGGCATCGTGGTCTCCCACGGCACCGACACCATGGCCTACACCGCATCCGCTGTTACCTTTATGCTGCCGGGCATTGACAAGCCGGTGGTGTTTACCGGCTCTCAAGTACCCTTGACCGATCCCCTTTCCGACGGGCCGGACAATCTGCGCACCGCCTTTGCCATGGCCGCATCCGGGCATGCCGGTGTATTCGTGGCCTTTGACCGGAAGGTGATGTTAGGCTGCCGGGCAGTAAAAGTTCGGGCATCGAACTTTTCCGCTTTCGAAAGTGTCAATGCCAAGTATGTCGGTATCGTCAGCAGCCAAGGCTTAGTGATCAACGAAAAGATGCTGCCGAGGCCTGCCGGCACACCCCAACTAAAGACAGATATCAGCAAGACTGTCTTTTTGCTGAAGCTGACCCCCGGTCTGTCACCGGAGATCTTTTACGCGCTGAAGGACTTAGGCTATCGGGGCATTGTAATCGAGGCTTTTGGCTTAGGCGGTATGACGGTGCTTGGCAGAGGGTTGCAAGGCATTTGTGATGCCGTAAACAGTGGCATCCATGTGGTGGTCACCACCCAATGTCTTTATGACAGCTCTGATTTGGAAGTTTACCAAGTAGGACATCAGCTGCTGCAAATGGGCGTTATCCGGGGCAGGGATATGACCTCGGAGGCCGCCATGACAAAGCTGATGTGGGCGCTGGGTCAAAATTATGACCGGGAAGCCATTACCCAATTATTTCACACTAATTTATCAGGAGAAATCTCTTTATAGTTCTAAGGAGGCGTACTATGGACCCTATTTACGTAACAGGACACCGCAATCCAGATACAGATTCTATTGTAGCCGCTATGGCTTACGCAGCCTTGCGCAATGCCGTAGGTGACAGAGAATACGAAGCTGCCTGTCTGGGTCATGTTTCTGACGAGACCCAGATCGTGCTGGACCGGTTTGGCTTCCAGCCCCCCAAGCGGATCTTCGGCATGCACACCCAGATCCGGGACTTAGACTTTGATACTCCTCCTCTGTTAAGTCCTGCTGTTACCGTGGGTACTGCATGGACCCTGCTCTCCGAGCAGAAAAACATCAACGCTGTACCTGTGGCCAACGACGATGGCACATTGTACGGCATGCTCTCCAGAGAAAACGTGGCAAGCTACAACATGTCTCAGGTTTTCTCCGGATACTTAGAAAGCGTACCCCTGTTTAATGTGCTTTCTGTGTTAGATGGTCGAATTTTAAATGATGCCGGTGAAACCACCGATAACATCGGCGGTGAAGTCACCGTTGCCCTGCCCCAATCCCAGACAAACCTGCTGTTTAACGACCCTGACTCCATCGTGATCTGCGGCGACCAGCCGGATATGATCCGCCGGGCGCTGGAAATGAATGTAAACTGTCTGGTGCTGTGTCAGGCTGAGCTGGCAGAAGAATTGCAAAATCTGCCTACCAAGACCTGTATCATCACCACACCCTATGATGCCTACCGCACCATGCGGCTGATCTTCCAGTCCGCGCCCATCGGCCGTCTATGCCAGACTGAGGATATCGTTTCTTTCCATTTAGAGGACAGAGTGGACGATGTCCGGGAGCGTGTTTTGCAGCACAGATACCCCTGCTATCCCATTTTGGACAGTGAAGAGAAGATCGTAGGCGTGCTGACCCGGTATCACCTGCTGCAGCCGCGCCGGAAACGGGTAGTTTTGGTGGATCACAACGAGATCTCCCAGTCTGTCCCCGGCTTGGAAGAAGCCGATATTTTGGAGATCATTGACCATCACCGTCTGGCAGATATCCAGACTAACAACCCCATTTATGTCCGCAACGAGCCTGTTGGCTCTACCAATACCATCATCGCCAGCATGTTCCAGGATCGGGGTCTGATGCCCACCGCCAACATGGCCGGCATGATGGCAGCAGCCATCCTGTCTGACACAGTTATGTTCAAATCCCCCACCTGCACCGACCGGGATATCCGCACTGCAGAACGGATGGCAAGAATTGCCAATATTTCTTTGGAGGAGCTGGGCAAGGAGATCTTTTCTGCCTCCTCCGGCAACAAGTCTGCTGACGAGCTTCTGTTCTCTGACTACAAGGAATTCCACATCGCCGGACATGATCTGGCAGTGGCCCAGATCACCTGTGTGGACTCTCCGGCAATGCTGGATCGGAAGGAAGAGTTCCTGGAACTGATGAAAAAGACCGCCAAGGAAAAGGAATTCTCCATGGTGATCTTAATGCTTACAGACGTGCTTTTGGAAGGCACCCAGCTGATCTATGTGGGCAGCGACGAGATCATTCAGCAGGCCTTCAACACGCTGCCTAAGGACAACTGTGTGTTCCTGCCCGGGGTCATGAGCCGAAAGAAGCAAGTAATCCCCATGCTGTCTGCTCTGTGGGGTTAATTGACAGCTATGTTATAATTCTCATGAAACGGAGGCCTGTATGGGTTTTGACCAGTTATTGGGAAATGCTAGATTGAAGCAAAATCTGGCCCAAGCGGCAAGCAAACACCGCTTTTCCCATTTTTATATGATCTGCGGCCCTGTGGGCTCCGGAAAACACACCCTGACAAAGCTGCTTTGCGCGGCTGTCATGTGCGAAAATGAAAACCAGCCGTGTCTTGCCTGCAACGCCTGTCGCAAGGTCATGGCAGGTACACATCCGGACATTGCCTATGTAGAAGATCCGGAAAAGAAAACCACCCCGGTAGAACTGATCCGCTCTGCCCGGGCAGATATGTTTATTCAGCCCAATGAAGGCAAGCGAAAAATCTATATTTTCCCTCAGGAGCTGCGTGTGGAAGCACAAAATGCGCTGCTGAAGGTATTGGAAGAGCCCCCCTCTTACGGTGTGTTCATCCTGCTGACGGACAATCCTGAGAAAATTCTCACCACTGTCCGCTCCCGTAGCGTCCAGCTGACCTTAGAGAGCTTACCTCAGGACATTTTGACCCAAGCGCTAAAAACCCAATTTCCCGATGCAGATGCACAAGCTCTGGAAGCTGCAATTTTAGGCAGCGGCGGCTACTTAGGGCAGGCTATGGCCTTGCTGCAAGAGCCGGAGGATCTGCCCCAGACAGGGGCCTTTGTACAAAGCTATCTGGATCGGGATCCGGTGGCACTTTTAAATGTTTTGGTGCCTATGGAAAAATGGAAGCGAGATCAGCTTCTGCCTGTTCTGGAACAATGGACGGCCTTATTTGGCCAAGCTCTGCTTTGCCGCAGCGGCAGCGCGGTGACCAGCCAGAGCGCCCGGCAGTTAGGCGCTGCCAGAAGTCCCAACGAACTGCTGCAGGCCCATCGCACCCTGCAAAAAGCGACCCAATATGCCCAGGGCAACGTGTCCTGTGCCGCCATCTGCGGCTATTTGGAATGGACCCTGCGATAGATAAAAGGAGTTTACCTATGAGCGACCAAGCGACAACAACCCCGGAGTTAGTGGAAGTGGTGGATATCCAGTTCCGCCCCGGACAAAAGATTTATTATTTCGACCCGGCTGGTATCGGCTGTCAAGCCGGTGATCATGTGATCATCGACACCGCCCGGGGCGCAGAATACGGCTACTGCACCGCCGGCAACCACAAGATCCCTATGAGCGAGATCGTTGCCCCCTTGCGTCCTGTTCTGCGTAAAGCTACTGAAAAGGATGAAAAGGCAGCCCAGGAAAACCAGGCTAAGGAAAAGAAAGCCTTTGCTCTGTGCCAGGAAAAGATCGCGCAGCTGCAGCTGGATATGCAGCTGGTGTCTGCCGAGTGTTCCTTTG
>JAZRCU010000180.1:0-9000 GCA_045659965.1 Faecousia sp. | reverse complement strand
GGTATAATGAAAAAAGGTGGTGGAATGTTGTGAACTTTACTCTTGTTGATAAGAAACTTGTTGTTTGCAATGGTGAAACGGAAATAACATACCGTGACATAAGCTACGCAACTTCAAAATATGATATAGATGAGATTGTTCTTCCAGATACAATCAAAAAGATTCACGATGATACCTTTTTTGATTGTTCTGAAATAAAAAGAATTAACATTCCGGTTAGTGTTCAATATATAGGCGCGCAAGCCTTTTGGGGAATGGATGAGTTAGAAGAACTAACCATTACGAACAATATCGGGTTTGTTGGTAAGCACGCGTTTTGCAATTGCAGGAAGTTAACTTTAATGATATCTTGCAAAGAAACAGAAATTCCATCTGACTGGGATCCTGATTTTTACGCAAACATCAAGAGCATAATTTTTGGGGATAATCCTGTAAGCACTGTAAGCACTGAGCACACTGAGCACAGGGGACAGTTATTACGCATTAACCGTCCCCTGTGTTATCAAAATCTTGAGCGTGACATTTCCGGCAGGCTTGTCATTAGATGATCCATCCGCAGATGAATAAAATATCCGGCAGATAAACCTTTCCGTAGGGAGAGGCATATCTGCCGGATTTGTGTATGATGCGTTTACTTATTTAAGTGCGCGGTAGAGGAAGGTGACGATTTCGCTGCGGCTGCAGGATTTGTTGGGACTGAAGGTGGTGCCGTCGCCGGTGCCGTTGGTGACGCCTGCTTCTACAGCCCAAAGGACAGCGTCGTAATAGTAGCTGCCTGCCTCAATATCCCGGAAAGGATGGGTCTTGTTTCCAACATCGGGTTTGCCAACGGTACGCCACAGGAATGTAGCTACCTGTGCTCTGGTGCATTCCATGTCCGGACTGAAAGTAGTGCCGTTACCGGTGCCGTTGGTGATGCCCTGTTCCACAGCCCACAGTACTGCCTTATGGTAATAAGAGCCTGTCTTTACATCCACGAAGGGATTCACACTGGACTGAGGTTCGGGGCTGCCCTTTGCACGCCACAGGAAGGTGACGACCTCAGCACGGGTGCAGGACTTATTGGGGCTGAAGGTGGTAGCAGAGGTACCGGTGGTAATTCCTTCTTTAACTGCCCAAAGAACAGGATCGTAATAGAACATACCTTCCTTAACATCAATAAAGGGGTTGACCAAAGGCTCTACTTTCTCGACCTTTTCAACAGAGTATACTTTTTCCGTGCATCTGTAGTTCAGACCGGTAAAGCTATCAGTTACAGAAAATTCCCAAAAGCTTTTATCACCACTCGGATAACGATTATTCATTTCAACCTTAAAATCTGCTAAAAGCTCGTCATCACTGTACGGCAGAGAATCTGCTTCACTTTCAACAGTCAGTTCATAAATAGCATATCTGCGTCCGTTTTCAACACCTTCTTCAATCGGTTCAACAATGTCGCCGTATAAATATTTGGTATGCGTGGCAATTGTATCAAATGAAGCCAAGCGTAGTTTTACTGTAAAAAGGTTATATACGTCAAAATCCTTATCACCATCAACGGTTACTTTGTAGTAGCCTTCGCCTTCAGTTGCTTTCACATTGGGATCATCCTTGTTAAATTCCACTGCGCCTGCCACAGGTACAAGCATAGTGAAAAACATCACGAGTACGATGTTTAGGGCAATTAATCTTGTAAATGCTTTTTTCATTTATTATTCTCCTTTCGCCGATTATGGCTAAAAATTAACTTGTTTATATGAACGCGTTTTTACGCGATTTTTTGCTCCTTTGGCCGGGTGCGTCTGCTCCTGATCTTTAGAGGTGAAGCATTCATATAAGCCAAGGCAGAGCCAAAAGAAGATGGTGGTGAACGGCATACTGATGCCGAAAAGCATCGCCGCAAGATAGCCGATGATTCCTGCGCCGAGGATCAACGCACCCGGATTTTTGCAGGCATTTCTCACAAAGCTGATACCAAAGGCAATGACCGCTCCAAGATAGGATAAAAGGGCAAAAATGCCTTGGTGGTAAAGGATGTTCAAATAATCGTTGTGTGCCGTGTCGATGTATCTGACGATCCAGCCCTCCACCTCGTCGTATCTGTGGAACGGCTCAATACCGGCATACAGCATGGTATCGGGACCCGTACCGAAGAAGAAATGATCGGGAATACGGGAGATCACGTCCTGCCATATGCGGATTCTTCCGCTGCCGAAGTTTTCGCTGATCTGCCCGTGAAGGATGCTGTGAAGCTCGAAGAAGAAACCGCTTTTGAATGGCATCGCATAAAGTATCACAACTGCGGCGAGGGCCAAAAAGGGAAGGGCTGCGAAATACACGGCAGCAGCCCGCTTTTTGAAACCGAGCACATAGGGAAATGCCACAACCGCAGCGGCAGCTACACCGATAAATCCCAGAAGTACCCATATTTTCAGAAGCACAACTATGGATAATACCGCAGGGATCAGGAGGAGGAAGCGGTATTTTTCCTTCGCCTTTACTATGTAAACCGTGATGGTGGGAATGACCAGTGCCAGAAGTGCCGCGGCAAAGTCAACATTGCCGATGGTTCCGATGGAGGCCACACCGTCCTTCTCAAGTGCTTCATAGTAGTTCATCCCGTCGGGATAAAGGATTGGTAACCCCGCAAGCTGTAAAATGGAGATGATGCAGAATATGCTCACCGCCGCGCCGAAGGCATACATCATCCATTTCTCAGGCCGGGCGAATTTCGCCACAAAGTAAAAGGAGAGAACATAGATGGCAACGGTCAGAAAGCCTTCGTTACGGGTCGCTCCGATCCATGTATCCGGATACGCTGACAGCAGGGCGGATACAAGAGAAAATATTAAGTACCCGAGGAAAAACCATTGCACAAGGGATGCGGGTGCCAGCTTTTGCAGCAGCTCTTTCGGCTTCATCATACCCACAGCAATGCTTTCAAGGGAAAAGAGCAGCATGAGTGCCACAAAACCGCCGCTGATGACATAGAAGGATATGAGATTTACTTGCAGAAGGTGGTTATAGTCGGCAAAAAGCACAAGATGAACGGCTAAAAGCGCGACATAGGCGTTGGCTAAAAAAGTAAATGGACGCCATGCGTTTGGTTTTGACATCGTAACTACCTCGCTTCAATAAGCGGAAAATACATTGTTTTTTGCCGGGACAAGGGAACGATTTTGCCCCTTGTCCCGGCTGTGTTCATGTGTGAATATGGATTATTTTTCCAGGGCAGACCAGTCGGGGGCCTCGCGGAGGGTGGTCAGGGTTTCGTAGCTGTTGTTGGTGGCGATGCTTCTTCCTGATGCCATTTCCCACTGCTTCGTACACTAACACATTATAATAATAGCAAAAGAGGTGTTTGGAAATCATCCTACGAAAGTATGATTTGCTGATGAAAAGAATAATGCGTGGTAATTTCCGTAAAATCGGGCCGTTTTTTGCTAAAATACTTGCAGGCTAACAGCCTGTCAGCTATAATAAAAACAAACACATTTTGTGGTTTGCTAAGGAGATTTGGGAGGTGAGGTATTGTGGTGAAGAATAATAAATCGACGATCAGAATATCTGTCGTCGTTGCGGTTCTGCTTGCATTTGCTTTTGTGCTTCGGATGATTTATGAGGATCTGGAAAATGCACTGCTGCAGTCTGTGATGCTGACCATCCGCAATACGATCCATATCTCCCTGCTTTTGCTCTGGGTGCTGTCCTTGCAGCGGCGTCTGGTCAATCAGAATGTGCGCCGACTGATGCTGGTGGTGGGTAGTCTATTGCTGTTCTGGCTGATCGATAAGATCGTCAAGTGGGATTTTACCGGCAGTGTGACCCATCCGCTGGTGCGTTATCTGTGGTATGGCTTTTATGTGGGGATGCTGTTTGTTCCCACACTGGGTGCCTTCATCATCAATTACCTTGGCAAGCCGGAGAACTATTCCCACCCCAAGACGCTGAATTTCCTGCTGATTCCCCCGTCCTTAATGCTGGCCACGGTATTTACCAATGATCTTCATCAGAAGGTGTTCGTTTTCTATAACGGCTTTATCAATTTTGATCTGGAATACAGCTATGACTGGGCCTATTTCATCGTCATGGGCTGGTTTATCGTCATGGGCTTTTACTTCGTCGTGATGATGCTGGTAAAAAGCCGTGTTCCCGGCAGCCGCAGGCTGCAGAAAATGCCCCTGCTTATCATGGGCTTTGCCGCCCTGTTCTGGGTTGGCTACAGTATGCGGCTTTATAACTGTGATCTGACGATTATGGATTGCCTGATTATTGCCTTGCTGCTGGAAAGTGCGATCCAGAGTGGTCTTTTGCCCTCCAACAGCAGCTATCAGCAATTGTTTGATGCTACCACAGTCCCGGTTCAGATCGTGGACAAGGACTATCAGCCTCATTATGTTTCTGCTGGTGCATTGCCTGTCCCTGAGGAAATGATGCGCAGAACAGAAGAAGGAACTGTCCGCTTAGCGGATTCCCTTTTGAGCAGCGCCACCATCAACGCGGGCCGTGTGGTGTGGCAGGATGATATTACACAGCTCAATGAACTGACAGCGCGGCTGCAGGATACGCAGGAACAGCTTGGCGAAGAGAATGTCCTTTTGCAGGCTGAGCTGGAACTGAAGGAAAAACGCGCCAAGACCGATGAGCAGAACCGCCTGTATGACCGTATCGCAAGAGAGGTGGAGCCGCAGCTTATTAAGGCGGATGAACTGCTGCACCGTATTGAGGCGGAGCCGGACAATACCTGCAGTCTGATTGCAAAGGTCTGTGTCCTTGGCTCCTATATCAAGCGCCGAGGCAATCTGCTGTTGCTGGGCGAAGAGTCTGAACTGATCCACGCAAGGGAGCTGGAATACTGCATCCGGGAATCCCTGGAAAATCTGCGTCTGGGGCAGGTATTTACCTCCTTCAACTGCAGATGTGAGGGCAAGCTGCCCTCAGAGCATATTGTGGCAGTGTATGACTTCTATGAGAATATGGTGGAATGTCTGCTGGATGAGATCACCGCCATGATGGTCAACCTTGCCTGCAGGGACGGAAAGGTATCTATGAACATTCAGATGGGCTGTGCGGGCGAGATCGCCCAGCAGATCCTTGACGGGGTAACGGTGCCTTACGGCAGCTTTACCTATGAGATCATGGAAGAAGATGTGGTGCTCCACCTCATGATCCCGGAAGGAGGTGGCGAGGAATGATGACCTATTTTGATCTGAGTATTCCTCTGCGCAGCCTTCTGCTGCTGGGCTTCCTTCTGGAGCTGTGTATTGGCGGCTGCCTGTTTCCGATGGCATATCGCAGGAAAAAGCTGCTGCCAAAGGTACTGATCCTGCTGGGGATGCTGATCAGCGGTGTGCTGATGATTTTTTACACAGCAGAAGCCAGAGCGAATTTGAGGAGCCTGTGTGTCCCAGTGATTTCAAAATGGCTGTGTGGTCAGACTCTGCTGCTTCCTCTAACTCTGTTCATGCTGATCCTAATATGCTTTGTCTGCCTGATTTTGCGGCAATTGCAATTCCACAGAAATACCATCACCCGTTCCTCCATCAAGGAAGGCATCGACAAGATCTCCTCCGGTCTGTGCTTTTATCAGGATGGCGGCAGAATCATTCTGGTCAACCGCCGTATGAATGCGCTTTGCTTTGCCATTGCCGGCAAGGATCTGCAGAATGCCGAACTGTTTTGGCAGCTTTTGAGTGGTGGTGAGGTGCTGCCGGATGTGGAACGACTGTCCTTTGGCAATCATCCCAGCTTCCGCCTAACGGACGGAAGAGTGTGGACCTTCTCTTATGAGAATTTGAATGGAATTCATCAGCTCAGTGCTGCCGATACCACACAGATCCAGGCGGTAACAGATGAACTGAAAAGCAAAAATATAGAGCTTGCGGCATTGAATCTCCGACTTCGGAAGCATGGAGAGAATGTAGATGAACTGACCCGAGCCAAGGAGCGTCTGGAAACCAAAACCCGGATCCACAGCGAACTGGGTCAGGCCCTTTTGTCTACCCGGCGTTTTTTGGTGGATGAAGATGGATCTCAGGCGGTTCCGCTGGAGGTTTGGAAGAGAAATATTGCGATGCTTCGAAAAGAAGCGGAGCTGAAGGAAAAAGAGCAACCTCTGGAAATGCTTGCCCGAATTGCAGTCTCAACCGGTATTGCCATTGAACTCGATGGTGAGATCCCGCCCAATGAGAAGGTGCAGGAGCTCTTTGTCCGGGCAGCTGCAGAGGCACTGACTAACGCCATTAGCCATGCCAAAGCGAAAACACTGTATATACAGCTGGGACACGGTGAGCATGCCTATACTGCCCGCCTCACAAATGATGGAAGCAAGCCCGATGGCGAAATCATCGAGGGCGGTGGTTTGGGATCGCTGCGGAAGAAGATCGAACGGGAAGGCGGCACCATGCAGGTGGCAGCTGATCCTGAATTTATGCTTACGATAACATTACCGAAGGAAAGCGGTGATACTTTATGATCCAAGTGCTGCTTGTGGAAGATGATCCTATGGCGCGTCAGCTTCTGGAGATCTATATAAATAAGAGCGATGCCTATTGCTTAGCCGGATCGGTGGACAGCGCTTTGTTTGCAGAAGCTTTTTGCCGCACTTCCAATGTGGATATGATCCTCATGGATGTATGCACTGCAATGAATGCCAACGGCATCGATGCTGCCCGGGATATCAAGAAGCATATGCCGGAGATCAAGATCATCATTATCACCAGCCAGCCTGAGTGCAGCTTCATTGATAGGGCACGGGACGCGGGTGTGGACAGCTTCTGGTATAAGAGCGCCACTGCGGAGGAGATCATCACCGTGATGGATCGCACCCTTGCGGGCGAAAGTGTCTATCCCGATAATACGCCCACACTAAAGCTTGGCGATGCCGTCAGTGAACGCTTTTCCGAGCGTGAGCTGGAGGTGCTTCGTCTGGTGGTGGCCGGTGAGACTGATGCTGCCATCGCAGAGAAGCTCTATATCTCCGTTGCCACCGTCAAGACCCATATCCAGAATATGAAAAACCGTACAGGCTTCCGCAACCGCACAGAGCTTGCCGTCAGGGCAAGGGAAAGCGGGTTGGTGATCTACGATCAGAAACCTGAATAAAGTCAATAGAATCGAGTGCTGCCCGAAAGGGCGGCACTTTTCAGCGGGGCGAAAAGCTATTTCGCCCCGCTGTGCGGTTGTTGGAACGATCTTTGATCGTTCCAACAACCTGTTTGATTGAACGCGAAGGGGGCTTTTTGCCCCCTTCACTCTTCCCCCGCTGCTCAGTTGCGGGGGTCTGTATGATAGCTTTTGACAGCCTCAAGTGCCGCCGTATAGGCGGCACTTTTTTCTTTGAGTAAGTAAAAATCATACTTTCGTAGGATGAATATAGAAAACGAATTTTAGTAAAATATATATATAAAATTGCCGAGAACGCAGGTTGAGTACAGCACTTTACCCATATCTGTTGCTTTTGACGGTTTTTAAATTCATATCGGCGAAGGAGGTATTGAGTATGAAAAAAATTGTTGTCAGCATTCAAAATGGTCTGTTGGCCGAAGCAATTACCGGAATGCTGAACGACAGTGGCGAATTTCAGCCTTTCCGTGTTCCGGTCGGGAATAAGAAAAACGATGTCGTACACAGCTGTGAAATGTTTTCTGCGGATATCCTGCTCTCGGAGGTATCCTATGCCGCCGGTACTACGGTAGAGACGCGTATGCGCGAAGTAAAAGATGTAAGAAAAAAATTGCCGGACTGTAAGATCGTATTGCTGTGTGACGAAAACTCAGCACCGGACATCGCCCATGAGGTTACGCTTGCCAAAAAAGACAGATTGATCGACAATTTCTTCTATTCTTCTGTCACGGGAAAATACCTGCTGGCAGCACTTGTTTCTCTTTGAGAAGAGAAACAGATACATATAGATACATAGAGGTTATTTATGATCAATTTACTAAAGGATCGGTTGGTGAACTGTTCCGACAAAGACAGCTTCCGCTTCACACTGACTTGCGCTGTGTGTGGTTCGGTGTGGGAAAGTACGGCGATTCCTGTTGCAGAAAGCACCTGCAGTGATGCCAAGAGAGCAGCGCAGCAGGAAGCCATGCAGGGCTTTGTTGTCTGCCGCTTGTGCGCAAACCCGGCGTGCGAGAACTGTCAGGTCAGCTTTGGCGAAATGACAGTTTGCAGCAATTGTGCAAAACAAATGGATCAATCAACAAAAAGGTCGTGACAGGATGCGTCATATTGTAATGGAGCAGTTGCAGGAATGCTCAACTCAGGATAAATTCATTTTTTCTCTGCGCTGCAGTGAATGTGGCGATATATGGAACAGTGAAGCTGTGCGCTTTTCCAGAGCAGGTATTAAGCCGGAAACGCCGGGAAAGAAGATCATCTTCGATACGCTGCACCGAAAGGAAAAAGAGGCTGCCATGAACCGGGCAGTCAAAGCAGCAGTTACGATGGTCAGCTTCTGCCCAATCTGCCGCCGTCTGGTTTGTGACTACTGCTTTATGATCTGTGAGGATCTGGATATGTGTCAGTCCTGCGCCGAGCGTCTACAGGAAAAAGGACAGCGGGTTGCAAACCGCGAAAACTACGAAGATAAATAATTAGCATATAAAATTTTTAGAATCTGAAAGGAGAACAACAACATGGGTCTTATCAAAGCTGCACTGGGTGCTGCAGGCGGTGTCCTGGCAGACCAGTGGAAAGAGTATTTTTATTGTGAGTCCATTCCTGCCACCATTATGGCGGTGAAGGGCCAAAAGCGCACCTCCGGCCGCTCCTCCAACACCAAGGGAAGCGACAACATCATCTCCAACGGCTCCGTCATCGCCGTGGCCGACGGCCAGTGCATGATGATTGTTGAACAGGGCAAGGTCGTGGATGTCTGTGCCGAACCCGGCGAATATACATACCACACCTCCACCGAGCCTTCCATTTTCTCCGGCGATCTTGGTGAGAGCATCAAGGGCGCCTTCCAGACATTTGGCAAGCGCTTCACCTTCGGCGGCGAAGCTCCCAAGGACC
>JAZRCU010000179.1:0-4838 GCA_045659965.1 Faecousia sp. | reverse complement strand
AGCTGCAGCTGCAGCTTGTCTGCAATCAGGGCAATAAATTCGGAATTTGTGGGTTTTCCCTTGGTATTGCTGACAGTATAGCCAAAAAATCTTTGCAAAGTGTCCAGATCCCCTCTGTCCCATGCCACCTCGATGGCATGGCGGATGGCCCGCTCCACCCGGGAGGGAGTCGTGCCGAAGGCCTTTGCCACTTGGGGATATAAAACCTTAGTGATGGCGTTAATCACATCCATGTCATTCACGGCAATGATAATGGCTTCCCGTAGATACTGATAGCCCTTGATGTGGGCCGGCACACCGATTTCGTGGATGATGTTGGTCACCAAAGTTTCGATGCTGGTATCTTGGGTATGCTTGGGTTTTGCACGGTTATCTGCGCCCCGGATCTCTTCCAGACGCTCTACCAAAGCGGTCATATCACAGGGCTTGACCATCAGATACCTGACTCCCAGATCTGCTGCTGCAGATGCCACATAATCGGTGACAAAACGGGATGTAGCTAAGGTGGCAGGCTTTCTGTCCATGCCGGAAATGGCTTTGAGCACGCTGATGCCGTCTTGCTTGGCTAGCATCAGATCCAGCACCAGTACGTGAGGCTTTAGTTGGTTGACCAGAGTGATGGCTTTTTCTCCATCGTTGGCGGTTGCCACCACATGAAATCCACCGGCGCGCTGCAAGGCAGCGGTCAGACCGGCGCAGAATTCTTGTGAATTGTCTGCAATCAATACATTTGTTACGTTGTCCATAGCTTCCTCTCCTGACTATTCAAAAATCGTTCCCCCTATCATAAAACGGCGGTGCTCCGCCGTGATGCGACAACTATAATTTAGCATAATGCGCTCGAATTTGCAAGGAGAAACAAGAATAATCGTTCGACAAAACCCGGGATAAAACCGACAAAAACCGACGAAAACAAAACAAAAGTATCAAAAATAGAGAAAAGGTGTGCAGCTTCGGCAAAGACGCTATGCTGGGCAGAAATTTAACTGTTTTCTCTGCAAAAGTAATATTTTTGTTGATTGTTTATTAGGTAGCCTGTTATAATATAACTAAGGATTTTTATATCACTACCATGAGGTGAGTGCGCTATGACAACAACCGGTTATATTATTCAGATCATTACTTTGCTGGGAGGCCTTGCCCTGTTTTTGTTCGGCATGGACATTATGGGAAAATCCTTAGAGCAGCAGGCAGGCGGTAAACTGCAGACCATTCTTGCCAAAATGAGTTCCACCGTGCCTCGGGGTTTCTTGCTGGGTTTGGCGGTGACTGCGGTGATCCAGTCCTCATCTGCCACCACGGTGATGGTGGTTGGCTTTGTTAACTCCGGTATTATGCTGCTGGAGCAGGCCGTAGGCGTGATCATGGGTGCCAATGTGGGTACCACGGTGACCTCTTGGATCTTATCTTTGACAGCGCTGGAAGGCGACAGCCTTTTGGTGCAGCTGTTTAAACCCACCACCTTAGCGCCCCTTGTGGGCATTGTGGGCATTGTACTTTACATGTTTATCAAACAGGAAAAGGCTAAGGGCATCGGCTCTATTTTGCTTGGCTTTTTGGCGCTGATGACCGGCATGGATATTATGAGCGATGCCATGTCCTTTTTAAAAAATGAGGCTTGGTTTGCCCAGCTGATGGTGTCTTTTTCCAATCCTGTGCTGGGTATTTTGCTGGGTGCGATTTTGACTGCGGTGATCCAGTCCTCCTCAGCTTCTGTTGGTATTTTGCAGGGCCTTTGCTCCACCGGTGTGATCGGGATCAGCACAGCGCTGCCTATTATTTTGGGACAGAATATCGGCACTTGCGTTACGGCAATGCTCTCTACCGTGGGTGCAAACCGCAACGCCCGCCGCAGCGCCATGATCCATCTGTATTTTAACCTGTTGGGCGTGGCGATCTTTGCCATTGTGTTTTACGGCATTGGCGCAATTTACCCTTGGGCATTTCTGCAAAAAACCGCAACAGTGGTGGATATTGCGCTACTGCACACCGGTTTTAACCTGATCACCACCTTGGTGATCCTACCGCTAAATAAGCTTTTGGTGAAGCTTGCTTATTTGTCCATCCCGGAAGATGTGAAGCCGGAGGAGGAAACCCTGTTGGATCCTCGTTTCTTGGCTACGCCGGCCGTTGCTATCCAGCGTGCTTGGGAGGTTGCCGGACAAATGGCCCAGACTGCAGAGCGGGCCATGGTGCTCGCTATGGAGCTGACCAAGGACTTTGATCAGGAACGGATGGCTCAGGTGGTGGAGCTGGAAAATCTGACAGACCGCTACGAGGACGCCTTGAACACCTATTTACTCCAGCTGACCAAAGCGAATTTGTCTACTGAGGATAACCGCTCCTTAAACACCTTGCTATACACCATCAGCGACATGGAGCGGATCGCAGACCACGCATTGAATGTGGCGGAGGCCGGACAGGAAATGGCCCAGAAGCATGTTTGCTTCTCTTCTGCTGCTCAGCAGGAACTGCAGATTTTGGCCGCGGCGATTGGGGATATTATCCACAAGACCACCCAAGCCTTCTGCCATCTGGATATGACCCAAGCCATGAAGATCGAGCCCTTGGAGCAGGTAGTAGATGACTTGGTCCGGGAGATTAAATCCCGTCATGTCCGCCGGCTTCGGGATGGCCTTTGCACGGTGGAATACGGCTTTGTGCTGGAGGATATTCTTACAGCCTATGAGCGCAGCGCAGACCATTGTTCCAACATTGCCGTTGAAATGCTCCAAGTGTCCGAGGGCAAGCTGGAAGCCCACGAATATCTTAATGCCCTGAAGGGCGGGCAGCTGCAGGAGAGCGTCAAGTTCTCCGAGCGTTTCCAGCGCTACAAAGATCGCTACACCTTCCCGGAATAATCCGCATCTTGCATTTTGAAAAATCTGTGATACCATAACATTATCAACGTCAAGACAGAAAGAAGGAACAGTTGATGATCGCGCAATTGGACCAGTTTTTTGATGCTGTGGCCTTTCCAATGACAGCGCCTGCGTCTTATGGAACGTTTCACATTTTGTTTACCCTGATCGGCTTTACCCTGTGCGGCTTTGCTGCATGGAAACTGCGAAATGTGAAAGAAAACACCGCCCGTTGGATCATATTTATCTGCGGTTTGGTACTTGCTCTGTCAGAAATTTTCAAGCAGTTTTTCTGCTATTTTGTCATTGCGGATAACACCTATCATTGGGGAGAGTTCCCGTTCCAGCTTTGCAGTATTCCCATGTATATGTGCCTGTTTGCTCCTTGGCTGAAGCCGGGGCGGTTTCAGAAGGCCATGTATAGCTTTATGGTGCTATATAATTTGCTGGGCGGCGCCATCGCCTTTGCAGAGCCTTCGGGACTTCTGCATGGTTATCTGTTTTTAACAGCCCATTCCTGCACTTGGCATATGCTGTTGGTGTTTGTAGGCTTGTTTTTGTGCATGTCCGGCCGGGGCGGCACAGAAAAGGCAGACTATCTGGACGCTACCCGGACATTTATCGCCCTGTGCGTTATTGCCTTTGGGCTAAACTGCTTTGTCCGGTTTGGCCTTGGCGAAGGAATGAACATGTTTTTCGTAGGCCCGGGAAATTCTCCGCTTGTTGTGTTCAAGCAGTTTTCACAGTGGTTTGGGTGGTATGTCAACACACCGATCTACATCTTTGCCGTGTGCTTAGGTGCATATATTGTGTTCTGCCTGATCTATTTCCTGCGGAACAAAACCTTACCCTTTGGGAAAAAGAAAACACTTGTAGTTTAAGATAAAAAAGTAAGGAATGAGGAAGCAGTATGGAAACAAACATGCGTAGCTTTTTAGACTTTTTAAATACCAGCCATAGCCAATTTCATGTGGTGGCAAATTTGGAGCGGATGCTTCAGGAAGCTGGCTTTACCAAACTTTGCCGGAAGGATGCTTGGCAGGTAAGTGCCGGAGGCAAATACTATGTAAAAAACGCAGATAGTGCGCTTTTGGCATTTTGCGTACCGACGGTTGCCCCCAGCCGCTTCTTTATCACCGCCAGTCATACAGACCGGCCTACCTTCAAGGTGAAGGAAAATCCCGCGCTGGTAGGGCAGTACACAAGAATCAGTACAGAAAAGTACGGCGGCATGCTCATGTCCACTTGGCTGGATCGTCCTTTGTCTATCGCAGGCCGTGTGGTGGTAGAGACCGCCAAGGGCGTCACTACCAAGCTTTTGGACATTGACCGGGATCTGCTGCTGATCCCCAATGTGGCAATTCACATGAACCGCAAGGCCAATGAGGGCTATGCCTACAATCCTGCGGTGGACACGCTGCCGCAATTGTCTATCGGTGATGGCAAGCAGACCTTTGCGGATCTGCTGGAGGAGATGGCCGGCGGCAAGATTTTAGGCCATGATCTGTATTTGTATCTGCGGCAGCAGGCAATGGTCTGGGGCTTGCAGGAGGAATTTATCTCCGGTCAGGCCTTGGATGACTTGGCCTGTGTCTGGGGCTGTGCCAAAGGCTTCTTGAAAGCGAAGCCTACCGATGCGATCTGCGTGCTGGCGGTGCTGGATAGCGAAGAGGTGGGCTCTGCCACCAATCAGGGCGCGGACAGCACATTCTTGGCAGACACCTTGAGCCGGATCTGCACTTGCTTGCAGCTGGAAGAAAAGCAGCTGCTATCAGGATCAATGCTGGTATCTGCCGATAATGCTCACGCAGTGCATCCGAACCATCCGGAACTGTCCGATGCCAACAATGCACCCGTGCCGGGAGCAGGCGTTGTGATCAAATTCAATGCAGGTGGCCGCTATACCACAGATGGCTTGTCTGCCGGCGCATTCCGGAAGGTTTGCCAAAAGGCAGACGTCCCGGTGCAGACCTATTG
>JAZRCU010000178.1:0-2062 GCA_045659965.1 Faecousia sp. | reverse complement strand
CGGGACATTAGCCCCGCAATATCGCTGGGGTTTAACGTCGCAAGCAGCGCCTTGATTGCCGGATACGCCTTATGTTCCAGCAAGGAGCAAATCGACTGCTCCAAAATTTCAAATCGTTCGGTCATAACTACCTCCATGGGTCAGATTGAAGATAGCTACAAGGTCTCCCATGTCCGGAGACACCTGTGACTACCTATACTCGGGCAACTACTGCCACCGTCCATGAAATTCCCTCCTTTAAAATCTGATAAGCCGCCTCTTGGGCGCTTCTTTTATTTTACTTTGCAGCCGCTTCTGTGTCAACCATTTTCCTTCGTTTCTGTTCCCAAGTTTTAAGCTATGCAAAATTTTGTCATTTTATACAAAAGCCCGGAAAAATACCTCCTTTTCAGGGAGGATTTTCCACATAAATTTGGTATGGTTTCCCCAAAAAATTTCTTTTCTTCCGGGTAAAAATATGATATGGTATATATGGATATATTTCCGAATTGGTTTATCATTCAATACATAAGGAGTTGTAACTATGTATTTCCAGAAAAAACGCTGTATTGCTATGCTTTTGGCCGGAGGTCAGGGCAGCCGACTGAAGGTGCTGACCCACAACACCGCCAAACCAGCCGTCCCCTTTGGCGGCAAGTACCGCATCATTGATTTCCCTTTGTCTAACTGCGTTAACTCCGGCATTGATACTGTAGGTATTTTGACCCAGTATCAGCCTCTGGAATTAAATGAATATATCGGCAACGGCCAGCCTTGGGGTCTGAACAAGTCCCATTGCTGCGCACAGGTGCTGCCCCCTTATGAGCGTAATGACAAAAAGAGCGGCTGGTACAAAGGCACAGCCAATGCCATCTACCAGAACATCGCCTTCATTGAGCGCTATGACCCGGAGTATGTGGTGATCCTCTCCGGTGACCATATTTATAAAATGGACTATGCTGACATGGTTTCCTTCCACGAAAAAAGCGGCGCAGCCTGTACCATTGCAGTCCGGGATGTGCCCATGGAAGAAGCCAGCCGCTTCGGCATTTTGAACACCAACCCCGACGGCTCTATCTATGAGTTCGAGGAAAAGCCGGCAAAGCCCAAGTCCACCAACGCTTCCATGGGCATTTATGTGTTCAACTGGAGCATTTTGAAGCAGTTTTTGATCGCAGACGAGGAAGATCCTACCTCCTCCAACGATTTTGGCAAGAACATTATCCCCAGCCTGCTGGGCGCTGGCCACAAGCTCATGGCCTACACCTTTAACGGCTACTGGAAGGACGTGGGCACTATTGACTCTTTGTGGGAAGCCAACATGGAGCTTTTGGGCAAAGAGCCTGCCTTTAATATCCGGGGCGGCGATAAGACCCGGATCTATGCCAGAAACAATGCGCTGCCCTCTTCTTATATTGATGCCGGGGCAAAGACGATCAATAGTTTTATTGCCGAGGGCTCTGAGATCTACGGCACAGTCCGCCATAGCATCATCTCCACAGGTTGTACTGTAGGCGAGGGCGCTTTGGTAGAGGACAGCGTGGTGATGCCCGGTGCTACCATCGAGCCCGGTGCCATCGTCCGCCACGCTATTTTGGGCGAAAACAGCCGGGTCTGCCGGGGCGCAGTAGTCGGCGGCGCATTTGCAGAAGATCAGCAGAAGCAGATCAGCGTCACCGCCAAGGACACCGTGGTAGATGTAAACACCGTGCTTTTGCCCGGTGAAATGATGTAAGGAGGGACATGCCATGAATGCAACCGGTATTATCTTTGCCAATCAGGGCTCTATGAGCACCTTGACCATGCAGCGCACCATGGCCAGTCTGCCCTTTGGCGGCCGCTACCGTCAGGTAGACTTTGCCCTGTCCAACCTTTCCTGCGCAGGCATCCATCACATTGGCATTATTACAAGAAACTATTATCAAAGCCTTTTAAACCATGTCGGCTCCGGTGAAGAATGGGGCTTAGAGATGGGCGAAGGCGGCTTAGAGTACTTAACCCCCTTCTCCTCCTCCGCCACCAACACCTATCGTGGCAAGTTGGAGAGCATGCACAGCGCCATCTCCTTTTTGGAGTGGGGCGA
>JAZRCU010000177.1:0-10175 GCA_045659965.1 Faecousia sp. | reverse complement strand
TATACCGTATAAGGAGTTTACCGTATGATCGTTTTTGATAAAAAACAGGTCCTGCCGATTATTGTTGAAAAATTTATAGACGAAGCAGTTTTGCTTGCCGTGAAGGATCTTCAAATGAATTTGAGAGATTTGTCCGGAAAGCAGGATGGTTTTGAAATTACTGCCGACGGTGATGCTTCCGCCATTTATGTAAGAACACTACATTGTGGTGAAGTAGAATCTTATGTAGTAAAGATATTGCCTGATCGTGTGATAATCGAAGGCGCAGATGTTCTGGGAACGGTTTATGGTATTTATGCCTTTGCTACAAAGTGTCTGAATATTCAGCCTGTTTATCGGTTGGTAGACCTGTTTCCTGCTGAAAAGGAATCATTAGAGTTACAGGAAACTGAATTTTCATCTGCTCCCAGACAGGTAAAATTCCGCGGATGGTTTATAAACGATGAGGATTTGCTGAGCGAGTTGAAGATCAGTGGTGGCGTCCGGGATATTGATTATGAATTTTATAAGGACGTTATAGACTCTGACGTTTTGGATATGGTCCTTGAAACTGCGCTGCGCTTAGAGATCAACATGATCATACCGGCGTCATTAGTGGATATAGATAATCCTGATGAAGAAAAATTGGTGCAAGCGGTCTGCCGTAGAGGTATGTATATTTCTATGCACCATATAGAGCCTATGGGCGTTTCCTATTTTGGCGCAGAAAAGTATTTGAAAAGAAATGGAAACGCTGATGAGCAGGTGTCCTTTATTCAAAACCGGGAGCGTATGGTGGAAATCTGGACCTATTATGCAAAAAAGTGGTCCAAGTACGCATCCCATGTGGTCTGGCAGCTGGGTTTGCGGGGTAAGGGTGATCAGGCAGTTTGGCAAGCTGATCCCAATGTTCCAGACTCTATGGAAACCAGAGGCGCAATTATTACAGATGCCATCAGTACCCAGTATGAGATTATTCGTAGCATTTTAAAAACAGATGATTTTTATAGCACGGCAACCCTTTGGAATGAGGGCTCTGAGTTATACGGCATGGGATATTTAAAATTGCCTCGTAATACCATACCTATTTTTGCCGATCTTGGCCTTGACCAAATGTTTGGTGAGGATCTTTTTAAGATTGGGCAGAACATGGATTGCAAATATGGTGTATATTATCACGCCAGCTTCTGGACGCTTGGTCCGCATTTGACAGAAGGCTGCAATCCTGTAAAAATGGCGTACTGCTATAAAGAAGCGGCAAAGACCGGACAGCTTATCTATTCCATTTTAAACATCTCCAATGTGCGCCCTTTGCATGTGTCTGCAATGATGAATGCTGCAATTTTGCAAAATCCCCTTGCTTTTGATGCGGACGAAGCGTTGCTTCGCTGGGATGCGGATGTATTTGGAGAATATGGCAGCCAGGTAAACGAAATTCGAAAGGCCTATTATGCATCCTTTGCAGACTTTGGCAATGACGCATTGAAGAAAACCGCAGATCTGTGGCACTTTTATTATCGAGAATATGGCAAACTTCCCTTTATTCGTAATGCTGCAACAGATGGCCAGATAGCGTTTTTTGGAAAGGCTCTGGTAAGAGGAAAGGTAAACAATAAGCTGCCTGCGCCTGATCAGACAACAAGAATGTTGCTGCAAGAGAGTGCAAATGCATTTAAGGAATTATATGCCCAAGCTGAAGAACTGGAAACAAAGCTGAACAGGGATTCGAGCTTGTATTTTAAGCAATTTATTAAATATCCCATTTTGCATATGCAGATGTTAACACTTTGGGATATAGTGTGTATTGACTTAACGGATAAAACCAAACCTTTGGAGTGCCGTCGTCAGAGAGCAACATTTGGATGTGAATGTTTGGAAACGATCCTGCGAGAGCGTGTGGTTCTTGAAGAAGGTCAATGGAAAAATTATCATCGCGGTGAAAAGAAAGTAAACATTCGCGAGCTTCTCAGACTTACGGACTTAGCAAAAGATGGAGAATTATATGAAAGAGACGTTCCTGCTAAAAACAAAGGCGGCGCAAGCTTTGCATTATGAGTTTGCCAAGGATTTGCCGATTATAGATTTTCACAATCATATTTGTGTGGCAGACTTAAAGGAAGATAAGAAATACGAGGACATTGTTTCCCTGTGGCTTACCCCAGACCCCTATAAGCACCGCTTAATGCGTATTTGCGGAATAGAAGAACATTTCATTACCGGTGATGCAGCGCCTTTTGAAAAGTTTAAAAGATACTGTCAGATCTTTCCACTTCTAGCGGGCAATCCTGTGTATGATTGGTCTCGCATGGAGCTTGCTTCTGTATTTGGTATTCATGATGCCATTAATGAAGAAAATGCTAGAAAGATTTATGATGTGGCCAATGAAATGCTTGCGTCACCTGAATATTCTGCAAATGGAATTTTGTCACGTTTCAATATTGAATATCAGTCTCCGGTAGCAACCTTGTTGGAGGATATTTCGGATTTTGACGGTAAAACGGTTGCGCCTTCTCTTCGGGCCGATGATCTTCTTGCGCCAACAGCCGCTTTTAAAGCAGAACTTGCAAGAAAAAGTGGTGTCTGCATTACAGACGAGAATACATATTTACAAGCAGTTTGCGTCATGTTGGATCGCTTTTGGGAAAAAGGTTGCAGATTTGCAGATCACTCTTTAGATGCTGGGTTTTTTCGCGAAGATGATAATGACGCAAAGGAAAATATGTTGGTACGCCTTGGCAATGAATATGCAAAGCGTGGTTGGACGCTGCTTCTGCACATGAATGCAAAGCGTAAAACAAGCCCCAGACTCTTTTCGCTTGCAGGTCCGGCAGGCGGTTTTGCTGCAACAGGAGAAAGCTTTGATATTTCTGCTATTGCTGATTTGCTTGGAAAAATGGAAGCAACAGGTGGCCTTCCGGATACAGTTTTGTTCCCTCTTAACATGAGCGATCAAGCGCCCCTTGCGATTATGCAGGGCTCTTATTCCCAAGATGGTGTCGCATCCAAGGTTCAGCTTGGACCGGCATGGTGGTGGTGCGATCACGCGTTGGGCATTAAGAATACATTTCAGGTAATATCCTCTTTTGGCGCGGTGTCGCAGTTTATTGGCATGACTACAGACTCCCGAAGTATTCTTTCCTTTGTGCGGCATGATTATTTCCGGCGACTTCTGTGCTCGTGGTTAGCCGAGGAGAATGTTGCTAACGAATGGGACATGACCTATCAAACACAAAAGAATTTTATTGAAAAGATTTGCTATCAAAATGCAAAAGATAAATTGCAGAAAGGGCATACATTATGAGTTGTTTATTTGAAAATAAAATCGCTGTGGTGACAGGTGCTGGCGGAACGCTTTGTTCTGAGATTGCTATTCAGCTTTCTTTAGAGGGCGCAAAGGTTTTTTTAGTTGGAAGAACTGCAGATAAGTTAAATGCAGTCGCAGATAAGATTAAGGCCATGGGCGGGGCTGAAGCAAAGGTGTTTGCGTGCGATGTGACGGATCAGGAATCTGTTGAAAAGCTTGCTGAAGTTGTTGATGCAGATGGCGGCTGCGATTTTTTGATCAATGGCGCAGGCGGCAATAATGTAAAAGCAATGCCCACGATCACACAATTCGATCCGCTGGAAATGACAGGTCAGCTGCCGGAAGGACAGAAAGGCTTGTTTGATGTGGATATGGCAGCCTTTGAAAGTGTGCTGCAAATTAACACCATGGGCACAGTGTACCCGATTTTGGCTTTTGCAAAGCAAATGGTTAAAAAGGGCGGCGGATCTGTGATCAATTTTGCTTCCATGAATAGCTATTGTCCTTTAACTCGCTGCTTTGCCTATGCAATGAGTAAGGCAGCGGTTACTAATCTGACCCAGTCTTTTGCAGCTTATTTTGCACCTGCAAATATCCGCATCAATGCCATTGCCCCCGGATTTATGGTCAATGAGCGGAGCAAGACATATCTTGGTACTGTGGAAGAGGGGCTGACCAAGCGTGGTCAGCAGGTGATCGGGCATACTCCTATGGGGCGGTTTGGGCAGGCAAATGATCTGGTTGGCTGCGCTAAGTGGCTGCTGGATGAAAAAGCTTCCGGATTTGTTACAGGTGTCACAATTCCTGTCGATGGTGGATTTTTAACCTTAGGTGGTGTGTAAGTCATGATTTTAGCAGATTATTTTAGATCTGAACATGATACGGCTTGGGATTTTGCGATTGCTTCCGGTGTTCGTCACGGTGTAATTCGATTGCCTGAGGATGGGAAATTTGATTACGGTGAGAAAACCCATTGGGATTCTTTGGTTAAAAAGTTCAATGACTTTGGGGTCACTCCTGTTGCCATTGAGCCTATGCCTAATGAATTGCATGATCACATTAAAGCTGGCGATGATCTTCGAGATGAGAGCATTGAAAAGGTAATTTCTATGTTTCCTCATATGCGCGATCATGGAATTGACACCATCTGTTTTAACTGGATGTCATACATCGGTTGGCTTCGTACCAGATCTGATTTTCCTGAGCGGGGCGGCGCGCTGGTGACAGAGTTTAATATGGATGATTTCAAGCCAACCGATGCCAAAATTACGGCAGAACAGCTTTGGGACAACTACGAATACTTTGTAAAAGCGGTTGTTCCTCATGCAGAAAAATACGGTATTAAGCTTGGTTTGCATCCAGACGATCCTCCGGTACCTCGTTTAGGCGATGTGGAACGGATTATGATCTCTAAGGAGAATATCAAAAAGGCAGTATATGGGATCGTAAAAAGCGAAAGCTTAGGACTTACCATGTGTCAGGCGAATTTCTTTATTATGGGTGAGGATCTGGAAAAAACCATTGAAGAATTTGCTGACCGCATTTTTATGGTGCACTTCCGCAATACTACCGGCACACCCAATCATTTTCGTGAGACTTATCATGACAATGGCGATTTGGATATGGCTGGGTTAATGAAGATATACAAGAAGTTTGGTATCCATGTTCCTATCCGCGTAGATCATGTTCCTACCATGGCTGGAGAGATATCCACATTACCCGGTTATGATGCTATGGGCAGATTGTTTGCTATCGGATATCTCAAGGGTATTTTAGATGCTTGTCAATAAACTTCAATATTTTCAAACAGGAGACAGACTATGAATTTTAATGATAGAGAAAAAATTATTGCGCTGACGCCTTTGTGGACAGGAGAGCGGTTTCCGGATGGTCGGCCCAAGGTTGCAGATAAATACTTGGATGCCCTGTATGAGATGACTCTAGAAGAGGTCTGGAAACCTATTTATGTTCTGGGCTATGAGCATCAGTTTGTAGGTGGAGGCATGGCACCGCTGCACACGCTCCACGATGACGGCAGAAAGCTGGTTGGCCGTGCAGTTACCTGTACTTATGCACCGACCCGTCCTGATCTGCATGAGGTGCAGTTTAACCGTGGCGCAGAAGATGGCTTAAAAGGTAACTACAACCAATGGGTTATCGACTCTCTGGTAGAGCGTGATGTGGTTGTATGTGACATGTATGACAAGATCCACAAAGGAACATTTCTGGGCGGAAATCTGACTACAGCCCTTTATAACCGCACAAAAACCGGCGGCGCTGTGATCTGGGGCGGCATCCGGGATGTGGAGCAAATGAAGCAAGTGCCTGATGTGCAGGTATATTATCGTGGTATTGATCCCACACCTATCCGGGAATTTGTTATGAAGGATTGGAATGATATTACCAGTTTCGGTGGTGCGGTATGTTTGCCCGGTGACATTGTGTTCGGCGCTGGCGGTGGTGTTCTGTTTATTCCCAGCCACTTAGTACCGGATGTGGTGGAAGGTGCGGCGAAAACCCATGTAAAGGACGATTTTGGCTTCGAAATGATCAGCCAAGGTAAGTTCACTACTGCACAAATTGATAGAAACACTTGGAGCGAAGAGATGCTGGATATGCTGCTGGATTGGATCAAAAAGGATCCGAGAGGGGAGAAATACCGGGATCTGGATTGGTCGAAAGAATATGATCTTGCCAGAAATGGCGATCCCACAGATACACAGTCTGCTCTGTAAAACAACAAACACCCGTGACTGCGAAATACAGTCACGGGTGTTTTGTTATTCTTATATGCTATCTTTGATAGATTCAAACTTGTTATCACGCTTAAAGTAGGTGACCACATATTCTATAAAAGCGATCACCATAAAGATAATATCTACAAGCGTGATGATGTGAACAGTGGCGCTGCTCATGTTTGGGATCATCACCATAAAAATCAAGCTGATAAACAGGATGGTGGTACAAACCTTGCCGCTGATCAGGGCGCCCTTTAGCATCTTTCCGTGCTTATAGCGAATGCCCATAGCAATTACTTGGTAGGATTCTTTTACAACAAATAAGCTGACTAATAGCCACAAGATTGGGTGCTTTAGTGCCAGACAGAGGATTAGGGTAAATTGAGTAGCTTTATCTGCAAGAGGATCTAAAAGTTTTCCGAGAGTTGTGATCATGTTAAAATGCCGGGCAATTTTGCCGTCGATCAGGTCAGTAAGGCAGGAAACAGCCAGAATGCCAGCGGCAATGTAATAATCCGAGGTGGTGTCGGCTTTCAGATATATGAGCACATAGACAGGAATCAAAATAAGCCGAAAAAGGCTTAGCAGATTGGGTATTGTCCATATTTCTTTTTTCCAATCTTTGATGGGCATAAACGAATCCTCCGGTTTGGCAGCACAAATACTACGTATTACATTATAGGATGTTTTTTCCATTAATCAAGTATAATTTAAATATTTTTTGTAAACAGAAATTTGATAAAGAGTGTCAAATGATTACAAACATTCTCTTTGCAAGCAATGATTGTGGTGGGCATTTAGGGTGAATTGACGTGATAAATGCTTCCATGTAATTTTGTCCAGAACGCCTGTTTTTGGCAGTCCGGCAAGAACCTGAAATTCCTCCACGGCTTCAACTGTTAGCGAGTCCATACACCCACTATGCCCGGGAGCTGGGATGGAAAGATTGTCGTTTGATAATTGAGTCAGCATGCTTTGTGCCAGGTAAACATATGGGCTGTTTTGACCAGGTTGTAAGGCTTCTCCCGGATCTAAAAGAATTTCAATGGCTTCGGCTTTGTCGACACGAATGAGGGCGGGTTCGTACTGCAGTACGATTGCATCCCATGTCAGTTGATCTACCACCCCATTGACCGGGATGCCGTTTATGCGCTGAAACGCTGTGACGGCGTGCATAGTATCAGGTCCATATATGCCATCGGGTATTACAGGTGGATATTTAGGATTGTCGATAGAGATCACATTTAGCATTTCTTGCAGGCTGCGTACAGGTTGTTGTAAGAAAGATTCGGTTGGTTTCATCGTACCACCTCCTGACGTACCGGATCTTTACTGCCGATACTTAGTGTTCTGCCCGGAAATTGGGTATGTAGGGAAGTGCGTGCATAATTTGCTTGATTTGTGCCGTTGCGCCCTCGCTGCGTAGGTGCGTTGGACGATCCGGGGAAAGTTTCGTTATCCCGTAGGGTGGTATTCTCGATTCCTGCATACTGGGCGTAAATCTCATTCCAGGTTTGCGCGCCTACCGTTCCTGTTTCTGGCAGTTGAAATCTTCGCTGAGCAGCCAACACGGCAGCTCTTGTCGCAGGCCCATAGATGCCGTCTATCGTTACCGGGGGAATAGATGGGATATGGTAGGATAAAACAGATAGCATATACTGCAGCAACCTAACTTTTTCACCGCTATCACCAATTTGCAATCCGCTGGGAGGCGCCCAGCTGATAGAGTAAAATTGCTGGCCTTGGCTTCTAAGTTCTGCCAAAGAGGTGACTGCTGTATATAACCGCACGATCTCATACCAGGTGCCTGGGCCTACGATCCCATCTGGGGTCAAGCCAAAAATTTGCTGAAATGCGACGACTGCCGCGCGCGTTTGTGGTCCGAAAATCCCATCATTTACAGGGATCTTTGGGATTGCAGGATAGCTTTGAGAGATACGATTTAAAGAAACTTGAATAATAACAACATTGGGTCCTGTGCTGCCGACCTGCAGTGGAGAGCCTGGATAGGAGGAGGTTATGCCTCTGATTGGTGCGTTGCTTACAGTTTCTACATCTCCGTAATAGCTGCGTAATATTTGCGTGGAATTATACCCCTGCATCGCCAGGTTTTGGCTGCCCCATTGGCTGAGTCCTTCACATGTAACTGTTGTACCGTTGCAAAATTTGGCGGCTAGTGGCTCAACAAAACCCGGCCTTCTTAGATAATCATTAAAAAGTTCATCTACTAGTCGGGAGATGTTTTCGAAGAAGCTTCTGCCTTTTACAAATGCCTGATCATAGGCCGTGGAACTTGTAATATCGAAGTCATAGCCACGACTGCGATAAAATTCTGTATATACCCGGTTTAAGGCAAAGGAAACGATCGCGAAGATATTTGCCCGAAGTGCGCTTTCGTCCCATGTGGGGTAAATTTCGCTGGATGCCACATTTTTAACATAGTCCGAAAAGGAAACTGTAACGTTTTCAGCGTTAGACGACGGGGCTCCAAGGTGTACTGTGATACGTTGGGGAACATATGGCGTTACTGTTGGCACATTCATTCCTCCTTACAGATTTTGATTGGGGGTGAGGAAGGTTTCTGACCGATTGAAACTCTCAGGATATTCGGAGAGGGGGATCAGTTCTAAATTTTGATCTGTTATGGTGTTGGGAAATACTTGCAGATTTTCTATGTGTATCTCTTCGAAATTTTCAAGCCGAGCATATAGATCAACAGATGTAAATGGTATAATCCCTGTGTCCGGCGATTGCCCGGCAGAAACTTCCGGGACAGGGATCTGGACAGGGGCATCAAAAGTGCCGCTGCGATTGGTAAGCCGCAGGGCAATGGCTGAGTTGTTTTTATCTGTGATACTGACTGCCACATCTTTTAGGGGAAGCTGGGCAAAGCTGGTGTAAGCATGTACCTGAATATATCCGGTTGCGCTCACGAAAATGTCCTCCTTTTTGCGTACTGCATCAGTCTATGTGCCTGCATTTAAAAAAGTGCAGAGGCATTATAAATACCCCTGCATCTGCTTGATGTTGGATTCTTCTGTTTTTAGTAATCTTTCTCCCAGTTTGCTCACCATTTGATCCTGCTTTTTGTATTTGTGAGCATTTTTAAGCCCTTTTACCATGCCTCGTGTATTGCCGTTGATCATCATGGCTGCGATCTTTGAATCCACGCTTCCCATTTTTAAATTCATTTTTGCCCAGGATGCAGACATTGCTTTGGTAACAGGGTGAAGATCCTCTAAAGTGAGACCTCTTTGCGTCGCCAGTTCCTGCGCCTCTGTTTCAATGTTGTGATACTCCTTTAGTTGTGTGGATAATTCATCTTTCAACCCGGATTTAACAGCGTATTTCTGTACTGCCCGAATTCCTGTTTGTCCCATTTGGGATGTTTTCAGAATGGAATTTAGAACTTCCTTATTTTGATTCATAGGATCACCTCTAAGAAAGTATGGACTTTTTTAGAGGTTTTATACATTTTGTAACAGACATACACATAGAATATTTCCAATGAAAGGAGATGTTTATATGTGTGGAATTGCCGGCTTTGTTGGTTTACCTGCTTTGGAAACGGCCATACCTTCCATGTTAGATACCATGAAGCACAGGGGGCCGGATGCACAGGATAGTTTCCAATCTAACCAGTGTTGCTTACTTCATAGTCGCTTAACCATCATTGACCCAGAGGGTGGAAAGCAACCCATGTTATTAAAATGGGGTACAGAACGATATTGCATTGTGTATAATGGCGAGCTTTATAATACCCAAGAAGTACGTAATACCTTGCAAAAACTGGGGCATTCCTTTTCTGGATATTCAGACACAGAGGTGGTACTTCATGCGTATGCGCAATGGGCGGAGGGCTGCCTTGAAAAGTTAAACGGTATTTTTGCTTTTGCGATCTGGGAGGAGAAACGAAAAAAATTATTTTTGGCAAGGGACAGAATGGGTGTGAAACCCTTGTTTTATGCTTACTTCCAAGGCGGACTTTTGTTTGCTTCGGAAATGAAAACGATTTTGGCCTATCCCGGATTTGAAGCCAAAATAGACGCCGAAGGCGTTGGACAGATTTTGCTGTTAGGACCGGGAAGAATGCCCGGTAGTGGGGTATTTCGGGAGATTAAAGAATTAGAACCGGGATGCTTTGGTTACTATAT
>JAZRCU010000176.1:0-4507 GCA_045659965.1 Faecousia sp. | reverse complement strand
TCCAGACCGGTTTCCGCAGTCTTGCTCTCTTCGATGGTGATCACACCCTCGGTGCCAACCTTCTCCATAGCCTCAGCGATCAGCGCGCCGATGGATGCGTCGCCGGAGGAAACAGTACCAACACGGGCAATGTCCTCAGAGCCATTGACGGGAACAGAGTGCTCCTTGATGGCAGCCACAGCAGCTTCTACAGCCTTCTCGATGCCCTTACGCATGACCATGGGATTTGCACCGGCGCTCAAGTTCTTCAGGCCCTCACGGGTGATAGCCTGTGCCAGAACAGTTGCGGTGGTGGTGCCGTCGCCAGCCATATCGTTGGTCTTGGTAGCCACCTCACGAATCAGCTGTGCGCCCATGTTCTCAAAGGGATCTTCCAGTTCTACTTCCTTTGCGATGGTGACACCATCGTTGGTGATCAGGGGTGCGCCGAACTTGCGGCCCAGCACCACGTTACGGCCCTTAGGACCGATGGTTACCTTAACAGTATTTGCCAGCTGGTCGATACCAGACTGCAGCTTTCTGCGAGCTTCCTCGCCGTAAACGATCAATTTTGCCATAATTGTAATTTCCTCCTAATCAGTCAGTTACGATAGCCAAAACGTCTTCCAGCTTCACGAACTTATAATCTTCGCCGTCCAGCTTGATGTCATTGCCAACAAAGTTGCCAACAACCACCTTGTCGCCAGCGGCAATACCCTTTACATCGGGGCCTGCGGACATAACTTCATAAATACCGGGCTTCTCCTTGGTGGTAGTAGCCAGAATAATGCCGGAGGTAGTGGTCTCCTCGGCCTGTGCCTGCTTCAGCAGAATGTTGTCTAAAGTGGGTTTGAGCTTCATTGCTTATTCCTCCAATTCTTATTTGACGCAGCAAATGCCGCTTATGTTACTTATGGATTAGCACTCATTTTGAAAGAGTGCTAACGGCTATATAATAGCCTAGACGGAAGGAAAATGCAAGCATTATTTGCAAGTTTTCCGTGAAATTTTTATGAAACTTTTATGAAAAGGCTCTCTTTTTCAAAATTCCAGAGAAAAATACCGGGAGCAACGAAAAAAATCCTCTGGCAAAAACAGGCAAATCCTTAGGTTTTATCTTGCATTTTCCCCTTTCTTCCTTTATAATAACATTGCATTGGTATCATTTGGGAAAGGAGACGTCTTGACATGGGATCTATCATTGCAGTTTTGTCCGGCAAGGGCGGAACAGGTAAAACATCTGTGTGTGCAGGCGTCGCTACGGCCCTTTCTCTGTTGGGTGAAAAGGTGCTTTGCATTGATTGCGATGTGGGACTAAGAAATCTGGACATTGCTTTGGGCATGTCTGAAGTGGGCGCGCTGTCCTTTTTGGATATCTGCCAAGGGGATTACAGTCTGGATATGGCTGCGGTGCATCCTATTTATCCCAATCTGTCTTTTCTCACAGCACCCATCCGCTGCAGTGCAGAGGATATTGACACCTTGGCCTTTGCCCAGATGCTTCAAAAGGCACGGCAAAAATTCTCCTACGTGTTTTTAGATGCTCCGGCCGGCTTGGACGCAGGCTTTACCTTGGCTGCCCAGTATGCAGACAGAGTGGTCTTAGTCACCGGCTCTGACCCGGCTTCTATCCGGGATGCCCAACGGGCAGGAGAAGTTCTGGAGACCATGGGAAAAACCAATGTACGTCTGGTAGTTAACAGAATTCACAAAAAGATGCTCTCTGCTATGGGTCTGACCATTGACGATGTAATGGATCAGGCTGGCTTGGGTCTTATCGGCATTGTGCCGGAAGATCCCAAGGTAGTGCTGGCAGCAGCATTCCGGAAGCCTTTGCTGAAGCATACCCGAAAGGGTGCGGCCGCTGCCTGTAAGCGGATCGCCAAGCGGCTGCAAGGACACCGGGTGGACATTGTGAAAGCGATTAAATAAAGAGGGAGTGTAGCGCGGTGAATATAGCATTTTTAGCCCACGATAAGAAAAAAGAATTGATGGTGCAGTTCTGTACTGCTTATAAGAGCATTCTGAGCAAGCACAGTCTGTACGCCACCGCTACCACCGGTCGTCTGATCGCAGACAACACCGGACTGCCCGTTTCCTTGCTGCTGAGCCACAAACAGGGCGGCCACCAGCAGAACAATGACCGGATCGCCTACAATGAAATTGATCTGGTGCTGCTGTTTACCGATCCTAACTCCACCGATAGCTGGGAAGATAGCCAGATGATGGAAACCATCCGTCAGTGTGACCGGCAGAATGTGCCCATCGCCACCAACATTGCCAGCGCAGAAATTGCCATTATGGGTCTGCAAAGAGGCGATCTGGATTGGCGTGAAATGGTACACACCAAGCCCAGATTTTAACAATTCACAGCCGCCCTTTTGGGCGGCTTCCTATATGAAAGGACAACACGATTATGGACAGAATTAAACCTCGCACCCTCTCCGGTTTCATGGAGTTGCTGCCCCAGAAGCAGCAGAAGCTAGAAAAGATGATGCAGATCCTCAGAGATACCTATGCCCTCTACGGCTTTGCCCCTCTGGACACCCCCGCCATTGAAGATGCCCAGATTTTGCTTGCCAAGGGCGGCGGCGACACCGAAAAGCAGATTTACCGCTTCACCAAGGGCGATAGTGATCTGGCTCTGCGCTTTGATTTGACTGTGCCTCTGGCAAAGTATGTGGCGCTGCACTATAACGATCTGGCCTTCCCCTTCCGCCGTTACCAGATCAGCAAGGTCTACCGGGGCGAGCGTGCCCAGCGTGGCCGTTTCCGGGAATTCTATCAGGCTGACATCGACATCATCGGTGACGGCAAGCTGGATATCCTCAACGAGGCAGAGATCCCGGCCATTATCTACCGGGTATTCCGGGGCTTCGGTCTGGAGCGTTTCCAGATCCGGGTGAATAACCGCAAGATCTTAAATGGCTTCTATGCCATGCTGGAGCTGTCGGAAAAGAGCGGCGAGAACATGCGCACTGTGGATAAGCTGGACAAGATCGGTGCAGAAAAGGTCCGCGCTATTCTGGTTTCTGACTGCGGTCTGACCGATGCACAGGCAGATGAGATTTTGAAATTTATTGCCATCACCGGCACAAACGATCAGGTGATCGCTGCTCTGGAAGGCTATGCCGGCAGAAACGAGATCTTTGACAAGGGTTTGGAAGAGCTGAAGGCCGTCACCGCAAACCTCGGCTGCTTCGGTGTGCCGGAAGCAAACTTTGCAGTAGACCTGACCATCGCCCGAGGCCTAGACTACTATACAGGTACTGTTTACGAAACCACCCTGCTGGACCATCCGGAAATCGGCTCTGTCTGCTCCGGTGGCCGTTACGATGACTTGGCCGGCTACTACACAGAAAAGCAGCTGCCCGGTGTGGGTATTTCCATCGGTCTGACCCGGCTTTTCTATGTGCTGGACGAACAGGGTTTACTGAATCCCGATCTGTCCGGTGCACCGGCAGACGCTTTGGTGCTGCCTATGACCGCTGACCCCACCGCTGCCATCTCTGTGGCAGAGGTGCTGCGTAACAATGGCATCCGGGTGCAGCTGTATGCAGAGCAGAAGAAGTTTAAGCAGAAGATGAGCTATGCTGACAAGCTGGGCGTTTCCTATGCGGTGCTGCTGGGCGAGGACGAGATCGCTCAGGGTAAGTGCTCTGTAAAGAACATGGTAAGCGGCGAGCAGGTGCTGCTAACTCCTCAGGAAGCCGCATCCTTTATTTTAGAAGGACTTGCAGGCAACAACGGCCCGCTGATCTTGGAATAATATGGAACAAAAATTTTTAGAAGCCTTGGCAGCTTGCCAGACAAAGGCCGCTGCCTTAGGGGTGCGCATTCGGCCCATGACCCAGTTTTCCCAAGTCCTTAAGTGTCTGGACGGACATCGGGAAAGTGACGGCTTTTGGGAGCTTTCCAACCAAGGAAGATTGGATCTGAGCTTGGAAGCTTTGTCAATCAAGAAGCAGTATGCAAGCCTTTTTACTGATGAACAGGCCAACACCGCCTTGGAGCGGCTGTTAAATGCCGGCTATACATTTATATAAAAGAAAAAGCCATAGACCCAGCCGGGTCTATGGCTTTTCTATTTCATTGGGTTATGCCCACAGGCCGTCGGTATACTTACCCTCGGCTGTCATCTGGGCCAGCGCTGCCACCACCGCAGGCTTGTCAGCTGCGTAAGTAACACCGTACCACTTGTCAGGAGAGGTAAGGATCTTCACCGCTGCCTTGCCTTCTTTGAGCAGTTCGTCCACAGTCCGGGGCAGCAGATACTCTGCCTTCTCGGGATTCAGAGGCACTTGCTTTTCCAAGAAAGCCGGGAATCTTGCATCCAGCTGATCCAAGAAGCTGTTGGCGAAGCCAAACATATTCATGGAAACAACGGTGTCAAAGGCCAGATCTTCCCAGTTTTCGCCATCCTCTGTAAAGTGGATGCCGCCTTCGTAGGTTTCGATCCGGGTGCGCTCCACGATGTCAGACAGGAAGCCATCCTTGGCATTGCAAACACCACGGGCCACAGAGCCGT
>JAZRCU010000175.1:0-2738 GCA_045659965.1 Faecousia sp. | reverse complement strand
ATTTTGGTAGACGGCAAGGACATCCGCCACATCACCCGAAATTCCTTGCGGAAGGCCTACTCCATGGTGCTGCAGGATACTTGGCTCTTCCAAGGCACGATTTTTGATAATATTGCCTACGGCAAACCGGGGGCAACCATGGAAGAAGTGGTAAAAGCTGCCAAGGCGGCACACATCCACGGCTATATTTCCCGGCTGCCCCAAGGCTATGACACCGTGCTCTCGGACAACGGCTCTTCCATTTCCAAGGGACAAAAACAGCTGCTGACCATCGCCCGGGCCATGCTGTTAGACTGCCATATGCTGATTTTGGATGAGGCCACCTCCAATGTGGATACCCGTACAGAGCAGAAGATCCAAGCAGCCATGCGGACCTTGATGGAAAACAAGACCTGCTTCGTCATCGCCCACCGTCTGTCCACCATTGAAAATGCGGATCATATTCTGGTGCTGGATCAGGGTCAGGTGGTAGAACAAGGCACGCATGAAAGCCTGATGGCCGCAGGAGGCTTCTATCACAAGCTTTATCAGGCCCAGTTTGATGCCGTTGTGTAATTTTGTTATTCCTTTTTTCCCAGATTTGTGCTACACTATATGTAAGAAAAGATAAAAAGGAGGAAGCTCTTATGAATCCTGTTTTTAAAGGTATGGCTACGGCAATGGTCACCCCTATGACATCTACCGGTGTAGATTACGATGCCTTGGCCCGTTTCATTGACTTCCAGCTGGAAAACGGCATTAACGCACTGGTTGCCGTAGGCACCACAGGCGAAAGCGCCACCTTGACGCCCCAAGAGCGCAAGGATGTGATCGCATTTACTGTAAAGCGGGTAGCTGGCCGTGTTCCTGTGATTGCCGGTACCGGCACAAACAATACAGAGCATGTGTTAGACTACACCCGCAGCGCCTGTGACAACGGTGCCGATGCAGTGCTGGTGGTCACTCCCTACTATAACAAGGCCACACAGGGCGGTTTGATCCAGCACTATAGCATGGTGGCAGATGCTTCTAGTAAGCCTGTGATCATGTACAATGTGCCCAGCCGCACCGGCTGCAACATGCTGCCGGATACTGTGGCTACTCTGTCCCAGCATCCCATGATCCAAGGCATTAAGGAAGCCTCCGGAGATATGTCCCAAGTGGTAGAGATCATTGCCAAGTGCGGTGACAACCTGACTCTCTACTCCGGTGAAGATGCACTGGTGGTTCCCATGATGTCCATGGGCGGCATGGGCTGCATCAGCGTGCTTTCCAATGTTGTACCCAAAATGGCCGTAGAAATGACGGACAAGGTCTTTGCCAGAGATATTTCCGGTGCAGCAGCCCTGCAATGCAAGATGCTGCCCCTGATCCGGGCGCCCTTTAGCGAGGTCAACCCCATTCCTGCCAAGGCAGCCGTTTCCAAGATGGGCTTTGGCGAGGAGATCCTCCGTCTGCCCCTGACCAACATTGAGCCAAATCACCGGGAAAACCTGTACCTGCAGATGGAAAAGCTGGGGGTCAAGGTATGAAAGCCATCATTTGCGGTGCCAACGGCGCCATGGGTAAGCTGATCAATGCACGGTTGGGCGATCAGGTGGTAGGCCTTGTGAGTCTGGACGGTGAAAACGGCGTTCCCAAGACCTTTGCAGAGCTTGGAGATGTAGGCGCAGATATTATCATCGACTTTTCCCACCATAGCGCAGCCGGCGATGTGATCGCCTATGCCAAAAGCCACGGCTGCGGCGCGGTGATCGGCACTACCGGTCACACCCCGGAAGAAAAACAATGTATTTTCGATGCCGCCAAAGACATCCCTGTGTTTTACAGCGGCAATATGTCCTTGGGTATTGCGGTACTTTGCCGTCTGGCAAAGCAGGCAGCCTCCTTCTTCCCCGAGGCAGATATCGAGATCGTAGAGATCCATCATAACCGGAAGGTAGATGCCCCCAGCGGCACGGCAAAAATGCTCTTTTCTGCCGTACAGGAAGCAAGATCCGACTTAACTGCCCACTGCGGCAGAGCCGGAGAGGGCAAGCGCCAGAGCGGAGAAGTTGGCATTTCCTCTTTGCGGATGGGCAACATCGTGGGTGTCCACGAGATCCACATTTGCACCCCCAGCCAGACCTTGACGTTGCGCCATGAAGCACAGGATCGGGGCATGCTGGCAGATGGCGCAGTGGATGCAGCAGCCTTTTTGGCAGGCAAAGCTCCCGGTCTTTATGATATGAAGGATATTCTGGAGAACTTATAATGGAAATTTCCCATATGAGCGGTGCCGGCAACACTTTTGTGGTGCTGGATGCCCGGGGCCTTACTTTAGATCTTTCTGATATGGCAAAAAAACTCTGCCGCCAGACCGGCTCCGACGGACTGATGGCAGTGGATATTTCAAATTACGCGGATTTTCGTCTGCATTTTTACAATGCTGACGGCACCCGGGGCGAAATGTGCGGCAATGGCGCTCGCTGCGTCTGTAAATTTGCCTACGATCACAAAATTGCCCCCAAGGTGATGCGTGTGCAGACTGATGCCGGCATGCTCACCGCCACCCGACTGGACGAAAACCGCTACCGGATCCAGATGCAGCTGCCAAGCGTAGTAGATCTGCACCGCTTGCCCACAGCTTTCTATGTGGAGCTGGGAGATCCCGGTGTACCCCACGGCATTGTCCATGTGCCCGGCCTTGATTTTAGCCAAAAGGAAGCTTTGCGACAACGGGGTGTGGATCTGCGATATGATCCAGCCTTCCCCAAGGG